>JAQVTZ010000201.1 GCA_028699795.1 Clostridia bacterium
CATCATACCTTCCATAAGGTTTTCTACGGATTGGACGGGATAGTAATGAAACGCCGTATGGGTACCGAGATTGCCGATCTTTGCCAAAGTGCCGTTGCCGTTTTGCCAAAGCATCCGCGAAAAGTTGAATTTTGCGGCATCCAGCAAGCCCTCGATTTCTTGGTTGAGAATATCGACAACCGCGCCGGCGCTGTCACGGCCTGCTCTCAGTACCTTATCCGATAAGGTAATCGTACCGTAAAGATTGCGAAGCGGCGCCGTAAGCGACTGGTAATAGTTGCCCGCGCTCACGGGAAGAGAACCGTTCTCTGTACCGCTGCCCATACCACCGTTAATGCCGTACTTTGCGCTGTATTCTACCATTTTGCCGCTTACATTGTCGGCGCATTTTTCGATCGCCGCATAAAAAGGATTGGTTTTGTTGTTCAGTTGGTCGCAAATCGCGTCCAGATAGACATTTTTTAATACTTTGTCTGCCGATGAAAGTGTTACCATATCATTCTCCTCATACTGTTTTTAAGAGTTTTCGCGCCAAATCGCCCGCTTCTCTTACAGTGGAAGCATGGACGCGCGGCGCAGCGGGTAGCTCTCCCCCGGGAGGAAAGACTTTGGGTACGGATACCGTTTGGCTGTTATTCTTTAGTTCAGCCTCCGCTTTTTCTCTTACCGTACTTATTACGGTATGCGGTTTGGGCTTGTCCTTTTCTGTATCCGTTTTGATTGGTGCGGGGGCTTGATATCTTGTGGAAAGCACCGCAAGCAGAGCCTTTTCTAAACAGTTCTCGTCTTCGAGAAGCTCCTTTTTTTCGGCGATTACCTCGCCAATCTCCGCTGTAAATTGTTTTGCCACAGGATATTTCTCTGTCAACTCGCCTACCTTTTTGTTCCATTTTTCTTCGGCCTCTCGGGTATTGAACAGAGACTCCAACTCCTTGATTCGTTGGCTTCGCCGTGTAAATTCGGCCTCCAACGAATTGTAAGCTTCCAACAGCCCTTCCTTTGTTTTGAATTTTCCGTAGGAGTTTCCTTCCGCCTTGTCTTGCGCGACCGCTTGCGGCTCCGCCGAGGGGCATACGGGAATTTGTTCCTTATTATCCATTGTTCTTTCCTCCTTCCATGGTTTCGACTTTTTGCGTAAGGCGTAACAACACCTTATGCGCCCTGATATGTTTGTTAAGGGCTTTTTTGGCTTCGGGACTTAGCTCGTCTCTTCCGCTCACCAAAAACCTGCTGTGCTCGACAACATGAATTGCGTGGTCGTCCACATCCTCGATACCGCAATCGTTGCCTTTTTGCAATTCGGTATTTTCGATGGCAGATTTTTTGATATGCACTTCATCTACGCTTCGGGACGCTTCCCAATTGCCAAAGCCCATCATTTCCAATATTTTCGCCCTGTTTCGGTTGCTGATTTTGCCGTTTTCGTCACTCAAAAGTCCGAGTTTGAGAAGTTCTTCCACTTTGCGGCGTCTTACCGCAGGCGTTTCGACCATTTCGCTGTCGGCCTCCAAAACGATATCGTCACTCGTCAACTCACTGCCCAAAAAAGATACGACTTCCAGCTTGCCGTTGTCGCCGCTGATGCGCGCAATACGCCCTGATTTGGCAAACTGTCGGTATAGTCGTAAGATATGTTTTGCGACTTGCCTTACGGCGTTTCTTATGCTTTCGGTAGACACCGACAATCTGGCATAATCCTGCTCGAAAAGCAAAGACAGCGCATAACCGCTTACCGTATTGGCTATTGTCGAGCCGTTGAGGTAATCGCTGATTCCCGAAATATTCACAAACTCCGAAAGCAATCTGTCTTCCTCATCCCGAAGTTCGGCGGGCACACTGCCGGGACTCATCAGGCGCGGAGGGGTCGAGCCCTGCCTATAGACAATCACTTTGCCGGGCGATAAGCCCTCTTGCTCCAGACTGTCAATATCCACCGAGCCGTCCTCGACGGCAAGCACCCCTGACGCGAGCCTGTTGATAAATTCATGCTTGCGGTTTTTTACCGCGTTGTACACACGTTGAGCGGGTATCAGGCGTTCGATAAGGCTGATGCCGAAAAAACTTGCAGGTTGTTCGTAAGCAACCTGCCTTACAAACGGGAACCCGCGTTTGCCGTCTATGCCATTTTGGTAAGGCAATGCCCCATCGTACAGCAAGCTGTCTCCTGCAACAATCGTAAGTCTTCCTTCTGCTCTTTCTTTGGAGGGAAGCTCGTATCGTTCGATGACGATAGCGTGCCCCGCTTTGCTGTCCGCATACACTTTATAACTTCTTCCGGGGATGCCTTGGCCGCCGCCGGTTTCGGAAGCGTTCATCCCAATAACGGACACCTCTCCGCCCTCCACTTTTACTCCCCAAATATCCTCTATGGTTTGCACGGGATATACTTTTGCATGGATGATACTTCGGCAACTTTCCACATCGGAAGCACCTAATGTATCGGGATAGATTTCGTAAGGCGGACAAACTTGGATGCTGACACCGTCCTCGGGACTGCTGTCTGCGGCATCCTTGTTGCCGCCTTTCTTCCAGGCGACTTTGTAAAACGAAGTGCCCGTCATCTCGGACCAATAATTTGCCATTGCCGCAAGCCGTACAAAGTTATTGTCCAGCTGGGCGGCTTCAATAAGCTTAACAGACAGCTTTGCCACATTGACATCGTTATCTGACGCGCTTGCAGGACGCACATTGACGCTAGCGTTTACGCGTGTAAACTTGGCAAGTCTTGCCTCGATAATCGGCGCAATATGGTTGAAAACCTCTCTTTCTTGCCAATAATATTGTTTTGCTTCGTCGGCAAGATCACCGTTGCGCGTGATATAAGAGTATTGATTGCCCAACATAAAATTGATGTTCAGCATCCATTTTGCCTCTAATCCGCGCCGCATATCGCGCCTGTCCTCGAAGTCCTTTTTGACTTCGTCCACCAGTTGTTTGCGTTCCGCCTCTTCGTCTACCAACAAAGCGTCCGCATCTGTTTTTCCGTTCGCTTTCATCTTCTTGAGCGCGCGAACAAAATTCTCGTTTTTCATGACACCTCCTATTTTATAACTTCTCTCTCATAGACCACTTTAATGAAGTTAAATTACAAATTACAATGTACAAATTACAAATA
>JAQVTZ010000202.1 GCA_028699795.1 Clostridia bacterium
GGAAGATATCGAGAGCTTTGATTGCGATGTGTTTTTCACGATTAACGGCAGCGATGGCACCAATTCATTCAAACAATATCAAAGTTTCTGTTTAAAATTGGACCAAAGCGGCAGCGTGCCTCTCTTATACGCTTATCCTATTCAAGACTCCTCTGTTGTTTTCTATATGGTTGGTACAGAGTTATTCTTTTATGCAGACGGTGTACTGACCGATTTTGAAGAGTATATGCAACCCCCTCAAGAATCGGAAGAAGAAACCGAGGAAACAACGGATGGAACAACAGTAGAACCCGAAAAAATCTATCAAATGAAAAAAGTAATAGACTTTAATATAGAAGAAGTATTGATGCTCATTCATCCTATCGCGATTGCCCTCGGTTACTCTGGATTAGAATACGCCGCCACCTATCCCGCAACCAACCGCTCTACTTTTACAGCGCCGCTCGAATCCGAGGCAAACACCTTGTTTGAAGAATTGGGAATAGAAAACATTAACAATGAACAAATAGATATAGAATTAGAAGCAACCCAAGCAAACATTACGATAGAGGCAGACAACCAAACCAAAATGCCTGTCATTCTTGCAACCGATTTCACCGTAGCAATGACAGCAACTTATTTTGAGATTGACAATAACGGGGATCCCGAAACCGAAGAAACCATAAAAAATATCGACTTAACTATGCAAATCAAATTCGTATTTAATAAAATCAACAAACCCTTATCTCTCGACTATCCCGACGAAGTCAAAACTTATCTTCAAGAAAACTATCCTGACATTCTTGGTGAAGAAACCACTACCGAAGAAGAATAATTTATAGCATATTATTTAATTTTGTGCCCATTGCTAACGAACCTGTTTAGTTTATATAAACTCTAGGCACCCGTTTTGAGATGCCTGTGACAATTTCGTAATGGATGGTACCCGCGTGGGCGGCAAGTTCGTCTGCCGTGATGCGGTTCGCGTTGTCTCCGCCCATAAGGATAACCTCGTCACCCTCTCGGGCGTATTTGATATCGGTGACATCCACCATAAACTGATCCATCGTAACTCTGCCGATTACGGGCGCGCTTTGACCATGTATGATGACCCTCGCTTTATTGGATAACGCTCTCGGGTAGCCATCGGCATACCCTACTGGTATCGTTGCGATATTGGTCCTTCGTTGCGTGATATATGTTCTTCCGTAACTTACCCCCGTCCCTTTCGGTACCGTATGTAAATAGGCGATATGCGACACCAGCGACATCGCGGGCTGCAACTCCGCTGTGCGCGCCACCTCCGCGGAAGGATAAAGACCGTAAAGCATAATGCCCGCTCTAACAGTATCAAATAATTCACCCTCTTCCAAAATATCCGCGCTGTTGGATAGATGAAAATTATGACAGTATATTTTTGCCCGTTTCAATCGTCTCTTAAAATCGAAAAATCTTTTGCGTTGCAGCGCCGTATACGGGTCGCTTTTGCAATCCGAACACGCCAAATGCGAATAAATACCTTCTATTTTTAAGTTTTTGTAAGAAGAAATCGTTTTGATTGGCTCGACAGCGGAGCGCGAAAGGAAGCCTAAACGGGACATCCCCGTATCGACGGCAATCTGCACGCCCAATTCGGCTTCCTTTTTTTGCGCATATTCCGCGAGGCTTTCCGCAGCCGTTAGCGTGGTTACACTAGGCGTCAGCGAATACTCTAACAGCGCGTTATAAAATGTGGCGGTTGTTTCCCCCAAAATAAGAATCGGTTTGGTTATGCCCGCCCTGCGAAGTTCGATTCCCTCTTCGGGTATCGCAACCGCAAACGAGTCCACACCGCTCTCGATACGTTGTGCAACTTTTACGGCGCCGTGTCCGTAGGCATCCGCTTTCACGACCGCCATAATTTTCGCTTTCTTGCTACAAGCACGAATTGTATCCACATTGCGCTCTATGACATCCAAATCCACAACCGCACAGACCCTATATTCTTTGTGTAAATAACTGCCGTCCATTAGCCGCCCGTCTTGCTTATAAAGTCGGCATAGAGGATGTGTTGCAATGTATGTAACATTTCCATTGCGCCTCCGCCTGTGGGGTGCTTGTCTACCTCGACAACTCCCGAGCATGGGGCTCCCGCGCTGGTAACAATTATTTCGTCGGCGTCAAGCAACTCGTTAAGATAATACGGCCTTTCTTCTACCGCGAATCCCAGCTGTTTACAATAATGGATGAGATGCGCGAGTCCCGTACCCGCCAAAATCGTTCTGTCGGCAGGCGCCGTTATAATTTTGTCATTTTTCAGTATCGAAATATTACTGTGGGCGCATTCCGTCACCCTTCCGTCTCGTATAAATACGGCTTCGTCGGCATTCTCAGATTCTGCCTTACGGGCGGCAAGCACATTGGGCAAGAGGTTCAAGCATTTGATATGACACCAAAGCCCCCTTGTATCCTCTACCGTTATCAATTTCATCCTGTCCCCTTGCGGACGCATCTTGCGTTGTTTGACAATGACCCAGAGATTCGCCCTCATACCGTCGGAATAACTGTGATTTCTTTCTGCGGTGCCTCGGGTGGCCTGCCAATAGACAAAAAACTCAGTTAATTCTGTTTTTGCTACGGTTTCGGCAATAATTTTTTCTAAATCCTTTTTTGAAAATCCAAAATTCAAACCTATCAGCGTTGCGCTCTTGAAAAACCTGTGTATATGCTCATCCAACGCATAAACTGTTCCGTTGCGTCCGTAAGATGCCTCATAGATTCCGTCACCGAAATAACAGCCTCTGTCGTTCATGGGCACACGCATATCCGCAAGCGCGCCAAAGTCGCCGTTATAATAGCCCACGCTTTTCAAGTTAACTCCTGTTGTTCTATATATTATTCCGAAAGACCACGGATTGCCGCAACAAATTGAGAACTCAGTTTGGAGGGCTCGTTGAGGATAATGCTGATGGGCCTTTCGCGAACAATGGCGATAATGGCGTTTTGGTCCAAATCATTTGTTAAATTGGGAATCGGAACCTTGATATTGTCCGAAAGGATTTCATTGTTTTCGATACTGTCCAACTTCACTTTAGGCGAAAAATCGTTGTCTACGGCAAGAAGAAAAAATACCAATTCCAGCACATCTGCT
>JAQVTZ010000034.1 GCA_028699795.1 Clostridia bacterium
TATTTTACCGCGACCGCGAAGAATACAAAAACATCAAAACCATGCTGACCATACACAATATCGAGTTTCAAGGCAATATGGATAAGTTCGTCATAGGCGATGTATTCGGGTTGCCTCCTTCGCATGAACGCGTAGCGGAGTACAAGGGCGATGCCAACATGCTAAAAGCGGGGATTGAGGCATCCGATTGCGTCGTTACGGTATCCCCAACCTATGCAAAAGAAATATTGGACCCATATTTTGCTTACGGTCTCGAAGGGATATTGGAAGCGCGCAAATATAAGCTGAGCGGCATTCTAAACGGCATCGATACCGAGAGATACAACCCTCTTAAAGATAAAGCCTTGTTCCAAAACTATTCCATAAAGAGTCTTGCGCGCCGCAAAAAAAACAAATACGGATTGCAAACTCTTATCGGCTTGCCGCAGGCGGACAAACCGCTTATCGGCATGGTAACGCGGTTAACAAGTCAAAAAGGTATCGACCTTTTACTGCATGTGATAGAGGATATCCTTGTCATGGATTTGCAGATTGTCATACTAGGAACGGGGGATTGGAAATACGAAAACGCCTTGCAAGACTTGGCAAAGAGGTTCCCCAATAAATTGGCGGCGTTAATCAGCTTTAGCTCCGACCTTGCATCCAAAATTTACGCAGGAAGCGATATCTTCCTTATGCCCAGCAAGTATGAGCCGTGCGGACTGTCGCAGCTTATCGCCATGCGTTACGGCTCCGTACCGATTGTCAGGGAGACGGGCGGACTAAAAGACACCGTATCCCCTTACAATCCTCAAGACGGTACGGGAACAGGCTTTACTTTCAAGACATTCGACGCTTACGATATGCTGGACGCGGTAAGACGCGCGGTGTCTGTTTACGACAACAAAGAAGAATGGAAAAAGATTATACAAAACGCGATGCGAATCGATCCCTCGTGGGACAAGTCCGCGAAAGAATACATCGGGCTCTATCACGCAATAAAAGAATAATACCTTACGAAGGAGCACACCCAAAATCAATGTTACAAATCAATAAAGAAGGACTCAAGAGTCTCATCAAACAAAAGCTTGCAGAAGTCTTCGGAGTCAAATACGACGAGGCGGGCGACAACATCATGTACCGAGCGCTTTGCCTTGTTACCAAAGATTTGCTTACCCAGAAGCGGCTGGAATTCAAAAACAGTGTCTATCGTCAGGGCGCCAAACAGGTTTACTATATGTCTATGGAATTCTTGCTTGGACGCTCGCTCAAAAATCACCTATATAATATAGGTTTGTTGGATGCCGCGGGCGGCGCGGTGTCGGAACTTGGTTATAATATAGAAAAACTAATCGAAATAGAGCCCGATGCAGGTCTCGGCAACGGCGGTTTGGGCAGGCTGGCTGCGGCGTATATGGACAGCCTTACTTCGCGCGGTTATGCGGCAGGAGGCTTCAGTATCCGCTACGATTACGGTATTTTCAAGCAAAAAATCGTAGACGGCTGGCAAATGGAAATGCCCGACGATTGGTTGCAAAACGGCGATGTTTGGCTAAACCGCCGAAGCGATGTATTCGAAGTCAAATTCGGTGGTCAGCTAGAAGAGAGCTGGGAAAACGGCCGTCTCCGTACCGAACAAAAAAACAGCACGACGATTCTCGCGATACCGTACGATATGAATATCAGCGGATACGGCAGCAATGTGATTAACACCATACGCCTTTGGAGTGCGAAAGCGCCTGTCGAACTGGATATGACTTTATTTAGCCGCGGCGAATATGTGCGGGCCATCGAAGCCAAAGCGATGGCGGAAGCGATTTCCAAGATTCTTTATCCCGCGGACAATCATATAGAAGGCAAATCTTTAAGGCTGAAACAGCAGTATTTCTTTGTTTCAGCCAGTATGCAAAGCATCCTTAAACGGCATTTGAAGCATTACGGCACGCCCGAAAGCTTGCCGCAAAAGGTGGCGGTGCATATCAACGATACGCATCCCGCCCTTTGCGTGCCCGAATTGATGCGTTTACTATTGGACGAACACGGTTACGCATGGGAGGACGCATGGAGCATCGTTACTTCGACGGTGTCTTATACCAACCACACCGTCATGCAAGAGGCGTTGGAAAGATGGCCGCAGGACCTGTTCGAAAGATTGTTGCCGCGCATTACGCAAATCATCAAAGAAATCAATAAGCGTTTTTGCGAAGGGCTATGGAAAGTTTATCCCGGCGATTGGGAAAGAATCGCCCGCAACGCAATCGTGGGTGACGGCGAAATACGCATGGCAAACTTGTGCCTTGCGGCGTCTCATACGGTCAACGGCGTATCCGAGTTGCACAGCGATATTCTCAAAAAGATTGTTTTTGCGGATTACTATAAGGCCGCGCCTTTTAAGTTTGACAATGTCACCAACGGCATCACACACCGCCGCTGGGTTGCGGAAGCCAATCCTTTGCTTGCCGCTTATCTGAAAGAGCTGATAGGCGACGGGTTTTTGAAAGATGCCTGCCAATTAGAAAAACTGATGGATTTCCGCGGCAATGCGGAAGTACTTGCGAAACTCGCCGCTATCAAACACGCCAACAAAGAGAGACTGGCAAATTATATCCAAAAAGCAAACGGTATCACCGTCAATCCGCATGCGATATTTGATGTTCAAGTCAAAAGGCTGCATGAATACAAAAGACAACTTCTTAATGCGTTGCACATCATGGACCTCTATGCGCGTCTTAAGGACAACCCCGACTTGGATATCACTCCCAGAGTGTTCGTGTTTGGCGCGAAAGCCGCAAGCTCTTATTATATGGCAAAACTGGTGATCCGCTTGATCTATATGCTGGGGGAGACCATTAACCGTGACAAATCCATTAAAGACAAACTCAAAGTGGTCTTTCTCGAAAACTACCGCGTCAGTCTTGCCGAGCTCATTATGCCCGCTACCAATATTTCCGAGCAAATCAGTATCGCCGGCAAAGAGGCAAGCGGAACGGGCAATATGAAGTTTATGATTAACGGGGCGGTCACCATGGGGACAATGGATGGCGCCAATGTAGAAATTTTCGAGCGTGTAGGCGCCGATAATATCTTTATTTTCGGGCTAAAAGCAGATGAAGTCGAAAAACTCAGACCCCGTTATCACCCTTCGGAATACTACTCTAACGACGCGCGGATTCATAAAATTATCGATACGCTTCGCGCGGGAGTAAACGGTGTCGGGTTCGGTGAAATTGCCGACAGTCTCGTTGTGGGTCATTGCGGCTGTGCGGACCCGTATATGGTACTTGCCGATTTTTCGGCATATGCCGAAGCGCAAAGCAAAGCGGATAAAACCTATAAAGATTTCACAAAATTCAACACGATGTCACTTGTCAATATCGCCAAAGCAGGCTTTTTTGCCGCTGACCGCAGTGTGGAAGAGTACGCTAAAAGGATTTGGAAATTGCCTACGATAAAAGAATAGCTCTTAGGGGCCCCGTATTTTGGAGTTTTCTGTATATTGGAACAACCAAACCACGCGAACGATTGTTAAGCGCAAAGTCAGAAAAAAACTATGTAAATTGTTTATAATGTGCGCTTATAAGATATGATTTCAATATTGATATATGGTAGAATACCTAATGAAATTGCTTCAATATAAAAAGCGAACACTTTAGGCAAAATTCGTCAATTTGAATTACATATAAAGTATTTGCTAAAGATATTGGAACGATAAATTTGCGGTTTATCCATTAGGAAAAATATGAAAATGGTCTTTAGGTGGTTCGGAAAGAACCACGATTGTATTTCTTTAGATTATATCAGACAAATACCCTCAGTAACGGGTATTGTTACCTCTCTTATGGATGTCAAGGCGGGTGAGATCTGGACTCAGGCACAAATATCAGCCGTCAAGGATTATGTGAAGAGTTTTAACTTAGGAATGGAAGTGATCGAGAGTGTCAATATACACGAAGACATAAAAACGGGTCTCGGCAAACGCGATTTCTATATCGAAAATTATATCAAAACAATTAAAAACCTTTCCACAGTCGGCGTAAAATGTATTTGTTATAATTTTATGCCGGTATTTGATTGGTTGCGTACCGACCTTTACCATCCGATGGCAGACGGTTCCTCGGCAATGTACTATGACCGCGCTTATATCGATGCCGTAGAAGATACCTCCACCCTTATACAAGGTATTCAAGAAAACAGCAACGGTTTTTCGCTACCCGGTTGGGAGCCGGAACGACTAGCAGAAATACAAAGTCTTTTTGAAATCTATAAGCACATTGATGAGGAAAAACTTTTTGAAAATCTTCAATATTTCTTAAAAGCAATTATTCCCGTATGTGAGAAATGCGATATCAAAATGGCAATACATCCCGACGATCCTCCATGGAACATTTTCGGACTTCCGCGTATCATAACATCTGAAAAGAATCTGCAAAGAGTGGTGAGGTTGGTCAACAGCCCATGCAACTGCGTCACGCTGTGTAGCGGCTCGCTTGGGGCAAACCCCGAAAACGACATCCCTAAAACAATCCGGTCTTTAGGCGACCGAATTGCCTTTGCTCATGTACGGAACATAAAACATGAAAAAGGTGGCAATTTCGGCGAAGTGTCCCATTTGTCGAGTGACGGCTCGCTGGATCTTTACGAAATAATGAAAGCCTACCACGACATCGGTTTTACTGGTTATATCCGTCCCGATCACGGGCGTATGATTTGGAACGAAAGGGGGAGACCCGGATATGGCTTGTATGACAGAGCGCTCGGTATTGCCTATCTAAACGGATTGATAGAAGCGATAAGAAAAAATAATAAGTAATCGGAGGATAAATCATGTTTCAGAATAAAGTTGCCGTCATTACTGGAGGCGGCGGAGTTTTATGCTCTGAGTTTGCATCAATGCTTGCTCATGAGGGCGCGAAAGTCGCGGTTTTGGACATCAACAAGGCGGCCGCAGATAAAGTTTCGGACAGAATAAACGAAGCGGGCGGAAAAGCTATAGGTGTAGGATGCAATGTGTTGTCTTTCGAAAGTGTATCGAAGGCTGCCGAGATCGTTGAAGAGCAACTAGGCAAATGCGACTTTCTTATTAACGGCGCAGGGGGAAACAACCCAAAGGGAACAACCGATGAAGAAACTTACAGAGAAGGCGTCAAAAGCTTTTTCGACCTTGACCCAGAGGGCTTCCGATTTGTATTAGACCTAAATATTAACGGCACAGTCATTCCAACACAGGTTTTTGCCCGTCATATGATTGACAGAGTCGGTAGCAGTATTATCAACATTTCTTCTATGAGCGCGCCCAGTCCAATGACAAGGGTGCCGGCATACAGCGCCGCCAAAGCAGGCGTAAGTAATTTTACCCAATGGCTTGCCGTATATTTTGCGTCGTCAAGTATTCGGGTAAATGCTATCGCTCCTGGTTTTTTAGTGACGAATCAAAATAAGGAGTTGCTCCTCACGAAAGACGGAAGTTTAACGGGAAGAGGACAAAAAATTATTTCGCATACGCCTATGCGCAGGTTTGGTGAGCCATCGGAACTTCTCGGCGCGCTCAAGTTCTTACTAGATTATGAACAATCGGGTTTTATTACTGGGATTGTTTTGCCTGTTGACGGCGGTTTTTTGGCTTACAGCGGCGTATAATACGGTAAATATAACATATTTAAATTGAACGGAGAAAATCAGCATGCTTAATATAGCAATTATTGGAACAGGCAAAATTTCACCCATGCATATCGCTGCCTATCTTAAATTTCCAAAACGCTGCAAGATTGTTGCGCTTGTGGATATCTATCCCGAAAAAGCAGAACTCAAAAAGAAAGAATTCAATTTAGACTGCGAAGTTTTAGATTCTCATAAAAAATTACTCGGCAGGAAAGACATTGACCTTGTAAGTATCTGCACTCCGCCGTATGTTCATTGCGAAATTGCGAAAGACTTTTTAGATGACGGAAAAAATGTGATTATTGAAAAGCCGATGGCGGCATCGCTTGAAGAATGCGATATCATTTTAGACGCGGCAAAAAAAAGCGGAACTGTGCTATCTGTGATTTCTCAAAACCGTTTCAAAAATCCGATTTGGAAACTTAAAAAGATGTTAGAATCTGGAGTTGCAGGAAAGGTTTTGCACGCTCAGGTAGACAGCTTTTGGTGGCGCGGTCATTGTTACTATGATCTTTGGTGGCGTGGCACTTGGGAAAAGGAAAACGGCGGGTGCACATTAAATCACGCAGTGCACCACATTGATATATTAAATTGGATGATGAACGGTTTGCCAGAAAAGGTAAGCGCATTTATGACCAATGTATCGCACGATAATTCCGAGGTGGAGGATTTATCTTCAGCTGTTTTGCGGTATCAAGGAGGAGCTATCGGGAATTTAACAAGTTCTGTTGTGCATCACGGCGAAAAACAACAGGTTATCCTACAATGTGAAAAAGCCGTATTGTCGGCGCCGTGGGAACCAGTTTGCTGTACATCGCGAGAAGATGGTTTTCCTGTTATCGATAAGGAATTTAAAAAGAAACTTCAGCGTACATACAAAGCCATCCCTGACTTAAAATTCGAAGGACATACCGCTCAGATTGAGAATGTAATTACCGCAATTGAAAAAGAGGAACCTCCGATTGTTACGGGATACGACGGTAAGCGTGCGTTAGAGTTGATTTTTGCTGTCTATAAAGCAGGCGCACAAGAAGAAATCATCAACTTGCCGATCAATGTGGACGACGCTTTTTATACGCAGGAAGGCATATTAAATGCGGTTCCGCGCTTTCATAAAAAGAGCGGTTTTATCGAAAATTTTGATAACGATTTAAAGATTAAAAGTTAAGGAATGTAGGAGAAAAGTCAATATGAGCAAAGATGGAATGAATTACGCGCCAAAAGGCAAATCCAGTCGCGTATGTAAAAGCGGAGATTTTGTATTTTCGGTTATCGGGCTTGACCATGGGCATATTTTTGGCATGACAAACGGCTTATTAGAAGCGGGGGCAAAAATCAAATATGTTTTTGACCCGGATGAAAAAAAAGTTGCGTCCTTTGTTAAAAAGTATCCTGGGGCAGTCGCGGTAAAGGATGAACGGTTTGTCTTAGATGACAAAGAGTCCCTCATGGTTGCGGGAGCGTGTATTCCGGGCGACAGATGCGCTTTGGGGATGCGCGTTATGTCTTGCGGCAAGCATTATTTTACGGACAAGGCGCCGCTGACAACGCTGGAACAATTAGAATGCGCAAAGAAAAAGGTCGTTGAAACGGGCAAGAAGTATATGGTATATTACAGCGAACGATTGCATGTCGAAAGCGCGGTATTTGCCGGGCAATTGATTGATGAGGGCGCTATCGGCAAGGTTTTACAAGTGATAGGCCTTGGTCCGCATCGTATTGATGCGCCCAAAAGACCAGATTGGTTCTTTAAAAAAGAAAGATACGGCGGAATATTATGCGATATAGGCAGTCATCAGATTGAACAGTATCTGCATTACGCCAAAGAAGATGATGCCGAGGTTGTAAGCAGTCAGATAGCCAACTACAACCATCCCGAGCATCCTGAATTGGATGATTTCGGTGATGTTCAACTTAGGGGTAAGAACGGCACAACGAACTATTTTAGGGTGGACTGGTTCACGCCGAACGCATTAAGGACATGGGGCGACGGCCGTACAATCATTTTAGGCACGAACGGATATATTGAAATCCGGAAGTACACCGATATTGGAATTCGGCGCGGTGGAGACAATGTTTATCTCGTCAATGACAAAACAGAAAAGCGGTTTAAGGTCGCAGGCAAGGTCGGTTATCCTTTTTTCGGGCAACTAATTAAAGATATCTTAGAAGATACTGATAACGCGATGACACAAACTCATGCTTTTAAAGCGGCAGAGCTGAGCATTAAGGCTCAAAATCAAGCTGTGAAAATAAAATAACAATCAACAAGGCCTTGTGCGCAGAAAATGTTTCGCGACGAACAGGCAAAATAGGTAGGTATTATGTCTAAACAAAGAGCTGTAGATCTTGTAAATGTATTTTGGGGTAGCGAAATATTCAAAAAGCAATCGGATGGCAAGCTTTCTAGTAAGTGGTATTTTTTCAAGCCGCAGATCGGCAATCTTTCCCCTGCATGTCATTTGCCAAACGCAGCGTTTTGCGTTGTACCGTATAGCGGCAGTTATTCTACGGGATACGGTATTTACAATCCTTCTTACGGCTCTGTGCCTACAGAAATGTCGAAAGAGAAATTCTTAAAGGGCTTTACTCATTTTTGCCACAGCGGAAGCGGGTTTATAGAGAATTTTTATAATTATTTTATGATTTGTCCCTCTATTGATAAACAAAAGATTTTATCGGAGAGAGGCGGATGCGGATGGTATGAAGCAGACACTCCCGATTATTGCGCAAAGGTCGCTTTGGACGGTGTAACGGCTAATTATGAATTCGCATTAAAAAAAGGCAAAACCATCCGCATTTTGCCTTATTATGGAGGATTGGATAACCAAAGCAAAAGGTGCAAACAATACCACTATAATTATACCGAGGAGAGAAGAGGCGAAGTATTGGCATTTTGCGTAAATATAGATGATATGCCGTTATACTTTGCCGTAGCGTCAAAAAATAAATACATTTTAGAGAAAGAGAACGGGCGATACCATCTGACATTCGATACCGAAAATGCGTCGCTCTCTGTAAGCTATTCATTCGTATCGGCTGACGAAGCCTGCGCAAGAGTGACTTCGTCATGTTTCAACTATACCGAGGCAAAAAAACGCGGCGAAGACCTCTGGCAAAAGACGCTGTCTGTGGTAGACATAAAGGGTGACGAGAAGACCCGTATATTGTTCTATACCGCTCTGTACAACGCGCTCAAAAAACCTTGCATAGACAACTTTGCCTATCCGGTTTTCGATTTGGCAACCATGTGGGATCTGTATAAAACGCACTTCCCTCTCATGTATATTTTTTACCCGACTAAGGCCGCGACTATTGTAGACGGCTTGGCAAAGTGCTTTGCAAACGGTCATTTTTACAATTCTAAGCTTATGGAGATGCGTTTAAGAGAGTCAAAGCAGGCTGTTTCGCTGATGTCTCTCTGTATCGCTACGGCTTATCTATACGGCATTGATGCCGATTATGACACACTGTTGCCTCTTGCAAAAAAAGACTTAGAGTACCATGCGAAAAGAGGCAAAATATTTAAGCCGTATGTTACGCACAATTTGGATTTTTTGGACGCATATTATGCATTGATTGCTTGCGGGGTCGATTTAAGCGAAGATATACATGCGGCGGCAAAGTTCCGCGAGACAAGGTTATATAATAAAAAAGAATTGCTGAAACGCGGCATCGGGCGAAAGTTTTATGAGGGAACAAATGTCAATTATAGTTTTAGGGTGTCTTCCTCTATGGAGCCGCGTCTCAAAAAGAGCAACAAACACCAACTAATTAAGGAGTTGGATCGCTTCTTTGGGTTTGACGGCGATGATGTAACAAACTTTACATCCCCCACGCCGTATCGGGTTGTTTGCAAATACGGCAAACGCTATCGCCGTTTTGAGGGATTGAACAATGAGACCGATATGGAAACAATGTATATGTATCATAAGCTACACGAATACGGAAAGTGCGAAGATATCATAAACGAGGCGATAACGCATCATTTTAACATAAGCAACGGCGGGTTATGCGGCAATGACGATAGCGGCGGTTTGACATCGTGGCTTGTGCTGAATATCTTGGGACTATATCCCGTTATCGGCACAAACGAATTGCTAATAGGCAGTCCTCAAGTTGACGAAGCGACTATTATGCTGGACAATAAATTGACAATAAAAGTTGTAGGGCATCGCGCAAAAAAGCATATAAGCCGAGTACTTCTAAACGGCAAGGAACTGATAAACAGGCAAACGGATATCATGACACTTAGGCGTGGCGGAGAACTGGTTATTGAATATTAAGGAATCACTATTTGGCACCCGCTTGTCATTTTAGGTTTGTGGCCTCTTATACTGTCTATCCTAAATCCAACATTTTCACCATTTTGTAGAATCCATCTATTGAGTATTTATGATATTTTGAGGGTAGTTCGACTTTTTCGGTGGGACAAAACCCAAACTTTTCATATATTCTCTTTGCGTTGCCGTTATAGAGTTCGACACATAAGGATAATTTTTTATATCCGTTTTCTTTTGCAAGTTCTTCCGCTTTTTGTAATAACTCTAAGCAAAATCCTTTTCCTCGACACACTTCGAATACCGCGAGATTGGAAATGTAATACTCGTCTTCCTTATACAAAACAGAAAGATATTTATTGATACCAGAGCGAAACAATATTTTCATTAAATTCGTAAAGCCCATTGTATTAAAAAACTCTTTGCCATATTTAAACATATTCTTTTCCATTTGTTTCATTTCCGTAATGGACATAGCGTGCAGAAGTCCGCAAACTTTTCCGTTATCGATTTTTACATAACAGTATTCTTTGCTGAACAAAATATCTGGTTTTGTATAGAACATCTTAATATACTTGTATATTTCAGGCTCCCCATCAATAAGAAAATAACGGAACATGCTAGGTCCTGACATATACAAAAGTTTGATGCAATCCAAACTTTCAATTTCTATCGGTTTGCGTATCATAAATCCCTCCAAACATTACTATATCTTTCTATTGTAATATGTTGTGAACTAAATTATAACATCATGAGACGAAAGAAGGAACAATTACCATACCCAACACTACTTCTACAAAGTTTCGCTTGACGAGATTGCGCATACTATTATTTAATGCTTGCCTCTTGACAGCGCAAAATGTTATAATAAACTGACTATATTTGGAGGTACGAAATGAAACGAGTTTTTTTCACCGAAACCGTGCTTCGTGACGCGAACCAATCTCTTATTGCGACACGACTGCCCTATAAGCAGTTCGAAGATATATTGCCTACGATGGATAAGGCGGGATATTATTCGGTAGAATGTTGGGGTGGAGCTGTTTTCGATTGTTGTCTTAGATTCTTAGGCGAAGACCCTTGGGTAAGACTGCGCAACATTCGCAAACATATGCCCAACAGTAAATTGCAAATGTTGTTGCGCGGCCAAAACTTACTGGGCTATAAGCATTATCCCGATGAAATTGTTAAGATGTTTGTTGCAAAGTCTGTCGAAAACGGTATCAATGTGATTCGCATTTTTGACGCGCTCAACGACTTACGCAATATTGAGGTCGCCGCCAAAGAAGCGATTAAGCGCGGCGCCATCGTATCGGGTGCCATCAGTTATACCCAAAGCCCCGTGCATACCATCGAGGCGTTTGCAAAACTTGCCAAAGAATTAGAGAACATGGGAGCCTCAACCATTTGCATCAAAGATATGGCGGGCGTCATGAGCCCCGCCGAAGCTTACGAATTGGTAACCGCCATTAAAAACAGCGTCAAGCTGCCTGTAGTACTGCATACTCATTGCACCACAGGGCTTGCATTTATGACTTATCTCAAAGCAATAGAGGCGGGCGTCGATGTCATCGATACCGCCACTTCTTGTTTTAGCGGAGGCACCAGCCAACCCGCAACCGAAACTCTTAACTATGCGCTCAAACAACTCGGTTACGATACGGGTCTTGACGATAGCATACTAAAAAAGGTAAACGATTATTTCAAACCTTTGCGCGACAATTATATCGCGGACGGCACGCTAATGCCCAAGATGATGGCGACAGATACGGACGCGCTTAATTACAAGATTCCCGGCGGCATGCTATCCAACCTTGTCTCCCAACTGAAAGCGCAAAACGCAATGGATAAGTTCGAAGATGTGTTAACCGAAACGCCCAAAGTGCGCGAAGACCTCGGCTATCCGCCTCTCGTCACCCCCATGAGCCAAATGGTGGGCGTACAAGCGGCTTCCAATGTACTTATGGGCGAAAGGTACAAAAACATTTCCAAAGAAGTCAAGGCGTATTGCCTTGGCGAATACGGAACAGCTCCCGCGCCAATTAAGCCTGAGGTGCTCCAAAAAGTGTTGGGCAACGAAAAACCTCTGCAAGGCAGATATGCAGACTCGCTTGCGCCTGTATTTGAGTCCGCCAAGCAAGAGCTTGCGGATGTTGCAAGAAGCGACGAAGATGTACTGTCTTATGTACTGTTTCCTCAAGTGGCCGAAAAATTCTTTGCAGAACGCAAGGCAAAAGAAGAGAAAATCGTGCGTTATACGATTTCACCCGTAGAGAAGTAGGTGCGCCATGAATGCTGTGTTTGTAAATACAATACCTGCGGCAACGGCTATACCTGTCCAAGTTTCGACAGGGGATTCCTTCCTGATTGCGCTGATTGGCATCTTTTTGGTGCTCGCCGTTTTGGTGGTGCTGATGGTCTGCATTCAAGTTATGGGGTTTGTTCAGATCGGAAG
>JAQVTZ010000035.1 GCA_028699795.1 Clostridia bacterium
CATTATAAACACCGGGCTTTTTCCAAAGTCCTTGCAAAAGCATCGCGGCGCCTATCATGGCGGGAACGCCCGTCGTGTACGAAATCGCCTGAGAGCCAACCTCTTTGTAACAAGTTTGATGGTCGCAAACATTGTAAACATAATAGTTTGCAGGTTTCCCGTTCTTTGTGCCGGTAAAAATACAACCGATGTTGGTTTTGCCTTTCGTGCGCGGCCCGAGCGACGCAGGATCGGGCAGTAATGCCTTTAAAAATTGCAAAGGGATAATTTCTTTGCCTTCATACAGTACGGGCTTAATAGAAGTCATGCCGACATTTTCGAGCACTTTAAGGTGCGTGAGATAGTTTTGTGAAAATGTCATAAAGAAACGAATTCTCTTTACGCCCTTTATATTTATGGCAAGCGATTCCAGCTCTTCGTGGTGCAATAAATACATATCCTTGTCGCCGATTTCGGGAAAGTTGTAAACCCTCTTAATCGAAATAGGAGGCGTCTCGATAAACTCTCCGTTCTCGTAATAACTTCCGTTGGCGGTTACCTCGCGGATATTGATTTCGGGGTTGAAGTTTGTGGCAAACGGGTACCCGTGATCACCCGCATTGGCATCCAAAATGTCTATTGTGTCTATTTGGTCGAAATGGTGCTTTTGGGCGTAAGCGCAGAAAATGCCCGATACGCCGGGGTCAAAGCCGCAGCCGAGTATCGCGGTAATACCCGCCTTTTGGAACCTTTCTTTGTAAGCCCATTGCCAGCTGTACTCGAATTTGGCGACATCCTTCGGTTCGTAATTGGCGGTATCGAGATAATGGGTTTTGGTCTCAAGACAGGCATCCATAATCGTAAGGTCTTGATACGGCAAGGCGACATTGATGACAATATCGGGCTTGAACTGTCGGATGAGCGCGACAAGCTCGTCCACCTTGTCGGCGTCCACTCTTGCAGTAGAAACTTTTGTCATCGTTTTGCCAAGCGACTTTTTGATTGCGTCACACTTAGACAGCGTGCGGCTTGCAATCATGATTTCTTTGAAAACCTCATGATTTTGACAACACTTATGCACCACGACATTGGCCACGCCGCCTGCGCCGATAATCAATGCTTTACCCATTTTGTTGTTCTCCTTTTCTCATTATAATTGTAACAGTACTTCTCTAATAAACTTGCACGCAAGCGCGGTAGAGGCACCGCTTGTATCGTAAGGAGGCGACAATTCATTGATGTCGCATGCAACGATATTGCATTTTGCGGCAAGGTTGACCGCTTGTAATAATTCCGTAAAGCGCACTCCTCCCGCTTCGGGGGTCCCCGTTCCGCTCATTTCGGAGGGATCCAGCACATCGAGGTCGATGGTGAGATAAACGGGTCGCTCCCCTATCTCGGCAACGGCTTCCTCAAGTCCGCAAAAATTGAACTTAGTTAAGAATGTGTGCTTTTTGGCCCATTCAAACTCGCTACGCTCGCCGCTACGGATACCGAACTGAAAAATTCTGCCGTCACCTGTAAACTCCCATATCCTTTTGATGACGGTTGCGTGAGACAGTTTTTCGCCCGCGTAATCTTCTCTTAAATCGGTGTGGGCGTCGAAGTGAATGACGCATAGATTCGGGTACGCTTTATATACTGCGCGGAATGCTCCCAATGTGATTAAATGCTCCCCGCCTATCATAAGAGGCTTTTTGCCGTCCTTAAGGATTTGCGCGGTATAGTTTTCTATGATTTTTAATGCTTTCGCCGCATTGCCGAACGGCAACTCGAGGTCGCCCCCGTCAAATACCTTGCTGTCTACTAAATCTTTGTCCAGATACGGGCTGTAAGTCTCGATCCCCGCGCTTTCGTTGCGAACAGCGGAGGGCGCGAAACGAGAACCCGCGCGATAAGAGGAAGTGCCGTCAAAAGGCGCGCCGAAAAGAACCGTCTTGCTATCTTTATATCCGCTTTCACAACCGATAAACGCGTGGCGTTGTTCTTTTATTCTCATCTAAGAAGCTCCTTTGTGTAATTGGGCAGAGCGAACGCGCCCTTGTGTAAATCCGTATTATAATATTGGCAGGCAATTTTGTTCTCTTCCCATTTCTCTTTTTTGATATCCGTTCCGTCATATTTTTTAGAGGAGAATCCGAACAGCCAATGCCCCGAAGGATAGGTGGGGATATGCGCCTGATAAACTTGGCATATCGGGAAAAACGCTTTCAGTTTTTCATGGGTTTTGGTGACGGTATCCTTATAACTGTCATAGAACGGGCTTTCGTGTTGGTTTACCAAAATACCGTTTACGCCAAGCGCTTTGTGACAATTGCCGTAGAACTCCCTCGTAAACAAACCTTCACCGGGGCCGAAAGGGTCTGTCGAATCCACAATAATTAGGTCGAACGCGCCCTCGAAATTGCGTACATACTTCAACCCGTCCTCGTAGACAAGTTTGACCCTTTTGTCGTCAAACCCCACAGTCAGGTCGGGAAAAAATTGTTTACATTTGTCCACTACCAATTTATCAATTTCTGCCACAACAATTTTTTCGATTCCTTTATACTCCGTCAGCCTTTTGACGGTGCCGCCGTCGCCCGCGCCTATCACCAGCACGCTTTTGATGTCGGGATTGACCGCCATCGGTACATGCACCATCATTTCGTGATAAACAAACTCATCCTTTTCCGTAATCATGAGAATGCCGTCTAAGACGAGCATTTTGCCAAGCTCTACGGTCTCAAAAATGTCGAGCCTTTGAAATTCGCTATGCAGCGAACACAAATGCTTGTCTATCTTGATTTGAAAGCGAACGCCTTCGCTGTGGTCTTCGTGAAACCATAAATCCGTCATACTCATTTTTTTACCACCTTAATGTTGTTGATTTCCATGTCATGCGGTCCCGTTACCAAACAGCCTTTTTCTTTGGCGTATTCGATATACTCGATAATATCTTTTGTGATTCTCTCCCCAGGGGCAAGCACGGGGATGCCGGGAGGATAACACATCACAAATTCCGCCGAAACCTCACCCTCGGACTCTTTCACAGGCAATGTTTTTTTGTCGCTGTAAAAAGAGGCTTGGGGGCTCATAACGGGATCGGGAGCCAAGTATTCCTGTTCCATCATCCCTACGGGACTCTTGCCGTAAAGCCTCTTGATTTCGCCAAGCGCCGCTACCAGTCTTTCGATTTCGAGCATTCTGTCGCCCGAAGAAATAATCGCCAAAATGTTTCCCAAGTCCCCAAATTCTATCTGGATGGAATAATCATCTCTTAGGATATCGTAGACCTCGATGCCCGCAAGTCCCATCTCGCGCGTATGAATAGACAATTTTGTGCGGTCAAAAGCGTAAGCCGCGCCGCCGTCGCAAATTTCGCTTGCGTAAGCGTAATAACCGCCAATTTTGTTAATTTCTGCTCTGGCGTATTCAGTCAACTCCAAAGTTTTTGCAAACACGCTTTTGCCATTTAAAGCAAGGTTTCTCCTTGCTACATCCAGTGACGACATCAACAGATACGAGCCGCTTGTCGTTTGCGTAAGGTTGATAATCTGTCTGATGTAGTTGACATCCGCTTCCTCTCCGCACAGCAAAAACGAGCTTTGCGTCAAAGAGCCGCCCGTCTTGTGCATGCTGACCGACGAAAGATCGGCGCCCGCCGCCATTGCCGATACCGGAAGATTGTCACCAAAATAAAAATGCGTGCCGTGGGCCTCGTCTACAAGCGTTTTCATACCATGTTCTCGGGCAAGCGCCACCAGCCTTTTTAAATCGGAGCACACCCCGTAATATGTGGGATTGTTGAACAATACGGCTTTGGCGTCGGGGTTTCTCCGTATCGCCTCTTCCAACGCCTCGTAAGTCATCCCCAAAGAAATTCCCAATTTTTTGTTGATGCCGGGGTTAATATAAACGGGCAATGCGCCGCATATCACAAGCGCGTTAATCGCGCTGCGGTGCACATTGCGGGGCAGTATAATTTTGTCGCCGTGTTTGCAAACGGACATAATCATGGCCTGAACGGCTGAAGTCGTGCCGCCCACCATAAGAAAGGCGTTTTTTGCCCCGAACGCCTCCGCCGCAAGGATTTCGGCTTCCCGAATTACAGAAGTCGGATGACAAAGATTATCCAAAGGCTTCATCGAGTTGACATCGACGCGCATACAATCCCAGCCCAATAATGCGGCAAGCTCGGGATTGCCTCTGCCGCCCTTATGACTGGGCACATCGAAGTGTACATATCGGTCGCTTTTGTGTTTTTTGAGCGCTTCAAAAACGGGCGCCTTTCTTTGGTCTTGCATCTTAATAAATATTCATTCCGCTGAAGATCTCTATCATCTCTTTGCGTAAGCGGTCGGTAATCTCTAGCCTTACCTTGGGCAAAAGTTCGTAGACATCCGTATTGAATAAGTAGTTTTGCAGATTGATTTCCTTAATTAACATTTTGGTATGAAACGAGTTCGTTTGATAAACATTGATGTCCATTGCGTCGTATTTGCGTAAGGTAGCATCGTCGATATAATCTTGTATGGAGGTGATTTTGTGGTCCAAAAAGCTCTTCTTGCCGTTCGTATCCCGTGTAAACCCTCTTACTTTATAGTCTATCGTCATAATATCGGAGTCGAAACTTGCGATAAGCATATCCAATGTGTTGAGCGGCGTAATCGTACCGCAAGTAGAAACCTCGATATCCACACGAAAGGTAGAGACATTGTTGTCTGGATAATATTCGGGATAGGTGTGTACGGTAATATGGCTCTTGTCTAAATGCCCCAACATGACTCTGTCTTTTGCCGGCTGAAAGTTCTTGCCCAAATTGCAAGACACATCCACTTCGCTTTCGGGTACGGGCTCTTCGGCAAGCAAAAGGTTGACCGACGCGCCTTGCGGGTCATAATCCTGTTTGGAAATATTAAGAATATTCGCGCCGATTTTGCCCGCCAAATCTATCATGATTTTGGTAATTCTTTCGCTGTTGTATTGCTCGTCGATATAAGCGATATAATCGCGGTGCTCCCTTTCGGTACGCGCATAGCAAATGTCATATATGTTAAAACTAAGCGTTTTTGTCAGATTGTTGAAACCGTACAGCTGCATCAGACTTGTTCTCCTATTTCGCACCTCTAAAACTCAAAAACCTTCAGAGATACTCCTATTTATATAGTGAGCATAAAAATGCCCGGCTATTACTCTCCGGGCGATCGAAACAAAACCATACGAAAAAAATCGTATGCCTGCGGGCCTGGAGATAACAATTCGGATTTTCACCGACGGCTCCGGAATCACACCGGAACTTCTTTAAATGGGCTCGTTGACATACGCGTCACATTACCATCAATGAAGACTTTCACTTCACCTGTAACAATGCAAGTATAACAACAATAATTATAAGGTGTCAAGTGTTTTTATAAATTTTTTATAAGAATTAGGTTTAATAATACTAAACTTTTTTAGATTGGCATCACCAAACTTTTTTCAATTAGTATACTTCTATTTTGAGTCTTGCGAAGAAAAAACTATCACGATTAAATAATGAGTTATTTCTGCAAGTCAGTACACCCCTTTCGTGAAAAAAATACCTTGATTTAGATTGCAAAACACGCACTCTTCCTGTATAATAGAATGGTTTAAGAAGCCACTTCATAAATACCAATCTTGTATCATTTTACCCGTTTTCCCTGTCGAAAACGCAATAAGGAGCCAAATGGTAATTACAGATATACTCGAACAGAATGCAAAACAGTACCCCAACGATATTGCTTTGGTAGAACTCAATCCGCAAGAGACCATTAAAAGACCCGTCACCTGGAAAGAGTACGACTTGGTGCCAAGCATCCGCAACCATAAGCATCGTAAAGAAATTTCTTGGAAAATCTTCGACCAAAAAGCCAACCGTTTTGCCAACCTATTGCTTCATTTAGGTGTCAAAAAAGGCGACCGCGTCGCCATACTTTTGATGAACTGTCTGGAATGGTTGCCAATTTACTTCGGTATTTTAAAGACGGGCGCGCTTGCGGTTCCTCTCAATTATAGATACACTTCCGAAGAGATAGAATATTGCTACAATTTTTCGGATGCAACCATATTGGTTTTCGGCTCCGAGTTTATCAGCCGTGTCGAGCCTTTGGTGGCAGGCAGATTGCCAAAACTTCGCCAACTGTTATATGTCGGCGAAGATTGCCCTACCTTTGCCGATAGTTATTTCTTTCTGACGGCGGATTGCAGCACAAAGTCTCCTAAAACAGAGCTTACGCCCCAAGATGACGCGGCAATCTATTACAGCTCGGGCACAACGGGACTCCCAAAAGCGATATTGCACGGACATAAAGCGCTCATGAGCGCCTGCATTACCGAAAACAAAAATCATGGGCAAACCAAAGATGACAGCTTTTTGTGCATCCCTCCCCTCTACCATACCGGCGCCAAGATGCACTGGTTCGGCTCGCTAATCGTGGGCGGCAAAGGGGTCATCTTGCGCGGCGTCAACCCCAAATGGATTATGGAAGCCGTATCCGAAGAAAAAATCACGATTGTATGGTTGTTGGTGCCTTGGGCGCAAGATATTTTGGATGCGATAGACAGCGGCGAAATCAAATTGGAAAATTATAAGTTAGACCAATGGAGATTGATGCATATCGGCGCCCAACCCGTTCCGCCTTCGCTGATTCGCAGATGGAAAGAGCGTTTCCCCGCGCATCTTTACGACACCAATTACGGCTTATCCGAGTCCAGCGGGCCGGGGTGCGTCAACCTTGGGCTTCAAAACATTCACAAAGTGGGCGCGATAGGCAAAGCAGGTTATGGTTGGCAAACCAAAATCGTAGACGAAAACCGCAACGAAGTACCCCGAGGCGGAGTAGGCGAACTGGCAGTCAAGGGCGACGGCGTTATGAAGTGTTATTATAAAGACGAAGAAGCCACCAAAGCCGTCCTCCACAACGGATGGTTGTTAACGGGCGATATGGCAATGACGGACGAAGACGGATTTATTTATTTGGTAGACCGCAAAAAAGATGTCATTATCACGGGCGGCGAAAATATTTATCCCGTACAAATAGAGAACTTTTTGCGCTCTCACAACGATATTAAGGATGTCGCGGTAATCGGCGCGCCCCATAAGCGTTTGGGCGAAATCGTACTTGCAATCGTCGAACTTAAAGAGGGCCGCACTGTTACCGAAGAAGCTTTATTGGATTTTTGCAAGGTGCTTCCCCGTTACAAGTGTCCCAAAAAGATATTATTCGATAAGGTACCCCGCAACCCGACGGGCAAAATAGAAAAACCCGCTCTCCGCAAAAAATATTGTTGCGGCGATAAGAGCCTCATTGAGTTGCAGTTGGAAGAATAATTATGTCTTATTTAGCGAAGCTAAAAAAGATACAATTACCACGCACATTCACCCTAATGTACCGCTTGTACATTATGGGAGAATTTCCGATAAAAATAGCCTCAAAAATCGCAAAAATCTGCTGCTTTTGTAATGCTTATATTTGTTGACAGGGTAATGTTAATGATTTGTTATAATTTTCTATTTGAGATAACCCTTTTTTTATGAAAAATTTTTTCTTTTAGAAATTTGTCTGTTTTTATGTTAGAATAAGGTATCACGATTTTTTTATCAGGAAGGTTAACATGAAATTCAAGCTTACCAAACTCGAAAAGTCTTGGGTGCTGTACGATGTGGGCAATTCTGCCTTCGTCATGATTATCTGCTCCCTTTTGCCCATTTACTACAATGCTCTTGCAACGGCGCAAGGCTATACCGAAGCGCAGATTACCACGATTTTTAGTACGCTGTTATCGCTTTCGGCATTGGTTATCGCCCTTGCGAACCCCATTTTGGGCGCGATAGCGGATAACAAGGGCATGAAGAAAAAGATGTTTTTTATCTTTATGCTGATAGGCTCGGCTTTTTGTTTGCTTTTAGGCATCAGCCAAAGCATCCCCTATCTTGCGGCCATCGTCATTATTTCTCGTTTGGGCATGACGGGCTCGGTCGTATTTTATGATTCGATGCTGGTCGATGTCACCACCGAATCGCGCATGGATACCGTATCCTCCCGCGGTTTTGCGTACGGATATATCGGCAGTTGTATCCCCTTTGTCGTATGTTTGGGGTTATATGTGCTTGCCACCATGCCTGCGGATAGTCCGATTTTGCCAATTGGCGAAAGCACCTCGATTGTTATCGGTATGGCGATTACAGGCGTATGGTGGTTCTTATTATCTATACCCCTTCTTAAAAACTACAAACAAATACACGGTGTAGAGCCCGAAAAACACCAAATTATCGGGGCGTTCCGCAAGCTGACAACTACTTTCAAAAACCTCAAAAGCTATAAAGCTGCCTTCCTTTTCGTCTTGGCATTCTTCTTTTACATCAATGGTGTGGGCACCATCATCGGCATGAGTGTCGTCTATGCGCAACAAGTACTGGGCGATATCAATGCGGTATATCTTGTGGTCGCGCTGTTGATGACACAGGTTGTCGCTTGGCCTTGCGCCATGCTTAACGGAAAGCTTGCCGACAAATACAGCCCCCGTGTTTTGATCCTTATCAGTATTGTTGGATACATCGCAATCACCATTTATGGTGCGTTTATGTCTGAGCTTTACCACTTCTTTATCTTAGCGTTCTTTGTCGGGCTGTTTCAAGGCGGCATTCAAGCATTGTCGCGCTCCTACTTTGCAAAACTTGTCCCCAAAGAAAAATGCAACGAGTTCTTCGGTGTATACGACATTTGCGGCAAGGGCGCAGCCGTCCTCGGTCCCGCGCTGATGGGCGCGGCAACCATCATAACGGGGAGTCCCCGTTGGGGCGTCTCTTCGCTGATACTGTTCTTTATTGTCGGCGGTTTGATACTCTTCTTCCTGCCCAAGAACAAAGCCGATTTACCCAACAATAAATTAGAACAAGCATCCGAAACTAAAGAAGCATAATTCCATAAATAAGGTAGATTTAGTGTGGGGTGTGGAGTTATGGATAAATAAAATTACAAAGGCTGCAAAAATTATTTGCAGCCTTTTTTTATAGTCCTTTTGTGCTACTGTCTGGACGGTTTGATAAGTGTTTTGACAATCTCACCGATAAAAACCTTATGGTAGTCCCCGGGGATTTCTTTGTAATAATCTTCTAAAGAAGGGTCTAAAAACTTTCGATTGTCCAGTTCGGTATCGTAAAGCTTGCGGCAAATCAAAACCAATTCGGCCTCTTCAAAGTAAACGGTGCCGTCCGCATAGACGGGTGTAAGCCCCGCCGCCTCAGTTTTGTCTATATCGCGTCCCGACATAGTACCGCCCACCTTATGAACTTTTTTGTTGCGGCCGAAAAATGAGAGCGCAAAAAAGGGTTCATTTTGTACAAACCCTAAAGTATATCTGGAGGGTCTGATATAGACGGTAGCGACATTGCGGCTCCATAGTATGCCCAGTCCGCCCCAGCTCGCCGTCATAAAATTGTGTTTTTGCGAATTTCCCGCTGAAATAAGCATCCATTCGTCGCCGATTAACTTAAAAGGGTTGTCCTTTAATTCTTTGATATCCGTTTCCTTAAACATACCTGCTCCTTATTCAATATTTAATCGCGTCTATTTATCGTTGGCGATTACCGCGCGGCCTATTTGGTTATAGACACCATAAACTTCTTCATTATAATATTCGCTTTCTTTTAAAAAGAATTTGCGCATGGGGACCGTAAAAGTATCATTATCGTAAACAAAACAGAAAATACCTACAATTCTTTGATCTTCTACGGCAATTTCGTAACTTCCTTTAATCCAATCCAGCACATCGTGCCCAATCGGCAGTGTTTGATCTTCCATTAACCAATACAAGTCGCCTTCCTTATAGTCTACCGTATAAAATGCTTTGGGAATCAGCCAAATATCTTGACCGCCTACGGCAATACTGTTTTCGAGTGTCTCTACATTGTCCAATACCTCGTCTTTGTTCCATGTAGGATAAAAATCGTAGCCGAGATCGGTGCAGTATTGGTAATACTCGCGTGAATAGTCACTATAAATAATATCGAATATGGTTAAAACCGCCATCATTCGTTTATCCGGATAATCTTCTCTCACTTTTTGGCAGGCAAAATGGAAAGACTCCTTTGATTTGCCCACATTTTCACTGTTGGGCATATTCCTTTTTATGGGTTCGTCTACATAAAAGCCGAGTATTTGGTCCAAATGCGGATTGATAAGCGTCTTTACACTTTCCCACTTTTCGCTCCATTCGGGATTGATTTCTCCGTCCGAGAAAAACATATGCCTTATCATAATAAACACTTGAAACCCGTTATCTAGCAGCCGCATAAGGTCTTCCTCGTGATCTCCGTCTACCTTGCACATATTGCTATGCCCGAATGATGCGACTTCCTCCACTCTGTCATCGCCAAAATGGTAATATCCAAAATACTTTAGGTTTTCGTTGGTGTTTGGGGGCATCTCTTCCCAATAAACGGGCACCTCGGGTGCCTCTTCAGGCTTATTTAAAAATAAGCTCGTTGCGCATACGATTGCCGCAATGTTCATTACAACTAAAATAACAATGAGAGCTTTTTTCAAGACGGATTCCTCCTGCATTTCTATAAAGTATATTCTATACCATAATGGGTGTCAACCCTAAATCTTGCGCAAATCCGCTAGAGTGCTGCCGCCAAAGGAATCCGTAACCTTAGATGACATCGTAAATAATTAGCAGTTCTCCGTCTTCTACGCTGATTCGGGATTTTTTGCCCATGAACTCATTACTGACGCCTATCGGGAAACGGTTGGTCATGGTATATCCGCAAAGAGGATACTTCAGTCCCTCAAGATTGACCCCTGCGGATTTTTCACAAAGAGAAAACACGGATATTCTCCCTTGATGTTTCTTATTAAGCTCTAAAGCTGAATTTTTGATAACCGTCATATTTTGATTGATTCCGACAAGAGTGCCGCGGCAGCCGCGGTTAGCAAGGTCGTTGAGAAGCTGAATATTGGCGAAGGTATGTTCTATTCTACCGCCTGTGCCCCCATAAATAACAAATTCGCGATATCCTCTTTCTAATCCAATTTTGAGGGCTTCGTACACATCGGTTTCGTCTTTTTCAGATTTTAATTGAACAACAAAAGGATGCACGGGCGCGCACCCTAAAGAATCGAAATCGCCTATCACGATATCCGCTTTGATAGAAGCGGCCAAAAGATAGCGATATCCTCCGTCTGCCGCAATCACAAAATCATCTTCGGTTGGTAAAAAATCGAGGCCGGCGGTTTCGCCAGCTCCTATAATGTAACACTTGCCCTTTTTCATTGTGTGCCTTACCCTGCAATAAGCTGTCTGTATAAAGACGCGATATTGGTATTGTCTATTTTGCGCGGTAAGTTCTCTACTTGGGGTGTGGCAAAATATGGGACATCCTGCCCCGTGTGACTGCCGCTATGGAACAAGCTGTCATTGATATCCGCGCCGATTTCGCCGTTATAGCGCAAATCGCCGCATTCGTGGTCCGCAGTCACCATGATAAAGGTATCTTCGGAGACCTTATCGAGTACGGTAGCGACGCTCTCGTCAAAACTCTTCATTTCCGCAAGAACACCGGACATATCGTTGGCATGACTCCGCTTGTCGATATGCGCGCCTTCTATCATAAGAAAGTAGCCGTACTCGCTTTTCGCCTCTAGATAATCAATCGCAAAATCGACCAAATCACTAAGTTTGGGCGCCGTATCGGTGTTGCTTTGGGGCGGAACACTTGTAAAACATGCAAAAATCTTATCCGAAAAAGCGTTAAGGTCGTCATACGAAGTAACATAATCGTAGCCTGCCGCAACAATGTCATATTCGTATGTATCATAATAGGCTTGATTCGCGCCCATAAACAGGTCGATACCGCTGCTTAGTTGCGCTTCGGTAATGGCATCTGCATTGCCACGGTTTTCTGCGTGCGCCGAAAACCCCGCGGGAGTTGCGCCGTTCATCCCTTCGGTACTGATAATACCGACGCTCTTGCCTTGCTTTCGCGCGTATTCGCCCAATGTTTCTAGTTCTTTGCCTCCGTCCATGCTAATTCCGCCGTTATGTATCTTTATACCGGTAGACATCGCCGTTGCGGCGGCCGCGCTGTCTGTTACGCCCGTTTTGGAGAAGGTAGACATCATCCCCTCTACTTCTAAGGTTTCCATCGTAAGCGTTTCGAGATTGTAATATGCCTTTGCCGCCTCGATATGATTGACACCCATACCGTCGCCTATCATCAGTATCGTATTGTTAATTTGGGCTTCTTCTTGCAAGATTGCATCGATATCTACTACATAAGACATACGGATGCGGCAAATATGGCTCATTACGCCTGCGTACACCGCGGCGCCGCAAGATATTGCCAACACAATTACAATCATCGCTACCG
>JAQVTZ010000203.1 GCA_028699795.1 Clostridia bacterium
TCCGATCTCGGTAGCGTTTATTTCCCTTAATAGAATAACCGTACTTTTCGCGTTTTATTTCTATGCCGAAATCCTTTAACACATCCAGCGTAATATCGATATAAGGGGCGGAGACGGTTTTGCCTTGCAAAATGAGTTTGCTGTCCCCGTCCAGTAAGGGAAGCGCAAGCATAAGCCCCGTGATATACTGCGAACTAATGTAGGCGGGAATCTTATAATCGCCGCTTTTCAGCTGTCCTCCTATTTTAAGCGGAAGTTGGTCTCCCTTGATTTCGGCGCCCATTTCCGTAAGCGTATCAATAAGCTCTACAAGCGGTCTTGCGGCTAGTCTGCCGCTTCCTGTAATCGTGCATTCCGCGCCCAAAGCGCAAGCTAAAGGCAAAATAAATCTTAAAGTTGAGCCGCTTTCGCCGCAATTGAGAATCCTATCTTTAGAAGGTTTCGTAATAGGTTCCACCCTATACCCGTCCGTTACCACAATAATATTTGCGCCCAAAGCGCGGAGACATTCCGCCGTTGCCGTTGCGTCTTCCCCCGTAATTCGCCCTTTTATAAGTGTAGGTCTATTCGAGAGCGCCGCAGCAATCAGTAATCGATGAACATAAGATTTGGAAGCGATCGCCTGCACTTCGCCTTTTAAGTAAGAAGAATGCAACTCTGTCAACATGTGAGGAACTCCTCTATTTTGTTGATTGGTACTTTTTTTCGCGCGCAGTCGCCAATTTTTCGGATGACAACCATGTCGATATCCTCTTTGTCGGCTTTTTTGTCGGATACAACCGCCTTCGCAAGCTCTTCCGCGGTATAAGGACAAGAATAATCAAAACCGTATTGTTCTACTAAGTGAATAATAAGACGGTAATCGCTTGCGCAAAGAATGTCGCGCTTGACACAAGCCTTTGCCATAAGTGCGATCCCTTTTACAACCGCAATACCGTGCGGCACGCGGTAAGCGGAAAGCGTCTCGATAGCGTGTCCGAAGGTATGCCCAAGGTTGAGCAGTTTGCGTATTCCACCTTCCCGTTCGTCCGCCTCGACGATTCTTTTTTTGCTGGCAACAGACAGCGTGACAAGCCTTGCGATATTCTCGTTCGTTATGCCGTCGTTCATGATATCCCACAACTCGCCGCCTTCCAAAACAGCGTATTTTACACATTCGCCCAGTCCCGCAAGCATTTCGGTTTGGTCTAGTGTGGAAAGCGTATTTTTGTCGAACAGGACCCCAATTGGCTGATGAAAGACACCCAAAAGGTTTTTTCCGCTCTCCAAATTGACTCCCGTTTTGCCGCCGACGGACGAATCTACCGCGGCAAGCAGCGTAGTGGGAATCTGCACGCAATCTATGCCACGCATATAGGTTCCCGCGGCAAAGCCCGCCATATCTCCCACCACTCCGCCGCCGAGCGCCACCACCAAATCTTCGCGGTGCAGGCCGCTACGGCTTAAGAATTCGACAATATCTATATAAGTTGTGACACTTTTACTTGTCTCGCCGTTGGGAAATACATAGACGCTCACCGCATACCCTTGCTCTTCTAAAGATGCTCTTACCGGTTCTAGGTAGAGATTTGCGACTTTATCATCCGTGACAATCGCCGCCTTGCACAACGGTTTGATTGCTTTTATCTGTGCGCCGACTTGTTGCAAAGTCCCCTCTCCGATAAGCACTTGATAGCTTCGGGAAGCGTTGACGGTGATTGTACTCATTCGTACACCCTCTCTTTGCGTTGGTTTTCCGCGGCCTCCTTGCAAACGACGCCTTGGGCAAGCAACGCCTTCAGTTTCCATTCGTTATCCTCTGCCAACGCATCGCGGTATGCGTTAAGATTGGCAAGCAACACATCGATTTCTTCCAAAAGGTTGTCTTTATTTTCCAAAAATAGCTCGGCCCACATTTCTGGATCAAGTTTTGCCACCCTAGTAAGGTCACGGAAACTTCCTGCCGAAAACCCCGCATGCTCGGCATGAACGGGACTTTTGACATACGCGCTGGAGACAATATGCGCAAGCTGTGAAGTATAGGCGATAATCTTATCGTGTCGGTTTGCCGTGGTAATGACGGTACCCGCGAAACCGATTTCGGCAAACAAGGTTTTCACGGCCGACAACGCTTCTAAAGGTGCAGCAACAGGCGTGATGATCATGGACGCTCTGTCAAAAAGCCCCGCGGTAGAGTGCCCGATTCCGCTGAACTCTCTGCCCGCCATCGGGTGTCCGCCGATAAAAACCAAATCGGGATAATCTTTGGCAAGCTCTTTCATAACAGCGACTACTTTTCGTTTGGTGCCGCAGCAATCCATAATAATTGCGCCTTTTTTTAAATTGGGGGCTATCTTTTTCAACTCTTCTATTGTCGCATTGGGACGGAGCGCGATAAGTACAAGGTCTATCTCGCTTCTATTTGTTTCATTTAGTTCTTTATGAAATGCCTGCAAGAGCTCGGCCCTTAGCATGACGGAAGGGTCGATATCCCGTCCGAACACTTGATGCTCGGTTTTTTTGACAATCGCGCGCCCCAAAGAACCGCCAATAAGCCCTAAACCGATTATGGCGATATTCATCAATCTCTCTCCTTGTTCACGAGCGGCAACATCACATCGATATGTGTGACGAGCTCTGCAAATGATTCGGGTCTTAAAGATTGCGGTCCGTCGCAAAGGGCGCATTCGGGTTGGTTGTGTACCTCGATAATCAAGCCGTCCGCGCCCGCGCCCACTGCGGCAAGCGACATGGGCGGCACCAGTCTCGAAAGTCCCGAAGCGTGACTGGGGTCTACAATCACCGGCAAATGCGTACGCTCTTTTAGTATCGGTATCGCCGAAAGATCCAGCGTGTTGCGCGTATAAGGCTCGAAAGTGCGGATGCCTCTTTCGCAAAGAATGACTTCCATGTTGCCTTCGGACATAATGTACTCGGCGCTCATCAACCATTCTTCTATCGTATTGGCAAGGCCTCTCTTTAGCAAAATCGGTTTGCGTGTTTTGCCCAGCTCTTTTAGAAGCTCGAAATTTTGCATGTTGCGCGCACCCAC
>JAQVTZ010000204.1 GCA_028699795.1 Clostridia bacterium
TAGGCTGAAATATTTTATTAAAGATTTTGGAGAGAACATGAAAGGATATGCCAACAGATTTGCAAAGATAGACCTTACGACCCTTACGGTAGAAGATTATCCAATATCCGACGAATACAAAAAGTTGTATCTCGGCGGCAAAGTTTTGGCAGCGCGCATCCTATACGATATGCTCCAAGAAAAAACGGATGCGTTTTCACCGCAGAATCCCATTGTCATCACCACATCACCGCTGACTTGCAGCAATGCGCCCAGTACTTCGCGGTTTAATGTGTCTACGGTTTCGCCGCTTACGGGTTTAATGACCTCCAGTAACTGCGGCGGCACATTCGGCATACATCTTAAAAAGAGCGGTTATGACGGTCTCATTATTATAGGCAAAGCAGAGCATCCCATATACATAAAGATTAAGGACGGCAGTATCGAGTTTTGTGACGCTACCGCGCTATGGGGCAAGCTGACGGGCGAAACCCAAGAGCTTATCGGCGGCAAAAACGATGGTAAATTCGTGATAGGTCCCGCAGGCGAAAACCTCGTACGCTACGCGGGGGTTGTCAGCCAAGAGCGTATCGCGGGAAGAAACGGCGTAGGCGCTGTATTTGGAAGCAAAAACCTGAAAGCGATTACCGCAACAGGCACATTCAAACCTGAGATAGACCACCCCGAAAAACTAAAAGAGCTCACCAAGAAATGGGTCAAAGCGTTAAGAGCTCATCCGCTCACGGGTAAACAATTACCCGCTTACGGTACGGCGGGGCTTATTACGACCATGAATTTCAAAAACCTTTTGGCTACCCGCAACTACAAGGACGGACGCTACGAAGATTTCGAAAAAATCAGCGGCGAAACGCTCAAAGAAAAATACCTTGTGAAGAATAAAGGTTGCCTTACCTGTCCTATCCAATGTGGCAGAGTCGTTAAGGTAGAAGGCAAAGATGTCAAAGGTCCCGAGGTCGAAACCGTGACATTGCTTGGCAGTAATTTACTGAACAACGATATGCAAAAGATACTGGACGCCAATTATTATTGTGACGAGTACGGCATCGATACCATATCGTTTGGGAGCTCCGTAGGCTTTGCAATGGAACTGAACGAAAAAGGTCTTTGGGACTGCAATCTCAACTTTGGGGATCCAAACTTAGACCTTGTGTCTCTCGTAAAGGCGGTTTCGTATCGGGAAGGGATAGGCGCCGAGATTGCCGAAGGCACTCGCAAAATGAGTGAGAAGTTCGGCGGCAAAGAGTTTGCAATCAATGTAAAAGGGTTAGAGCTAGCAGCTTATGAGCCGCGCGCAGCCCAAGGTATGGGGCTGGGGTACGCTACCGCAAACCGCGGAGGATGCCACCTTAACGGCGGTTACCTCGTCGTTTTGGAGGGGCTGGGACTGAATGTCAACGGAATGACGACGACTGGCAAAGCGGCGTTTTCGATATTTTTCCAAGACTTCATGGAAGCGATTTCGGCAGGGGGCTCTTGTTTGTTTACCAGTTATGCGGTACTACCCGGTTATGCGGTTGCCAATCCCAACAACAAAATTGTGCGCGCCGTCACCAAAATTTTGCCTTATTTCGGTTGGGCAATCGCGCTTGCGCATAAGCATTTGGGTATTTTGGCAGTTAACATAGAGGGTATGGTGCCTTATCCTGTTGCGATCAATTATGTGACGGGCATGAAACTCAAAATGGGAGACTTCCTCAAGATTGGCGAAAGAGGCTATAATTTAGAAAGAATTATCAATCTTAGACAAGGTCTTTCCGCAGACCAAGACACTTTGCCAAAACGCCTTTTAGAAGAGCCACAACAGAGCAACAAAGCGGTTGTGCGTCTTGCCAAAATGAAACAGGCTTATTATAATATCAGAGGCTGGAAACAAGGAATTCCCACCGAAAAACTCAAGAGGAAGCTAAAAATATGATTACGGTCAGTCTTTACGGATTATATAGGCTGAAATCAAATGAAACCATGTACGAGTTTGAAGAAGCCAAGGATATCAAACAGCTTTTACTTTTGGTGCAAGCGGCTTCGGGTATTCCTGTAAAAGAGTTGAAGCAAGCGGTTATTTTTGTCAACGATACGCCCATAGACAAGCTGGGATTGTTCCGCGCAAAACTAAACGGCGGTGACCGTATTTCTATTATCTCACCCGCAAGCGGAGGTTAATATGGTTCGTGACTCCTTTGCCCTTAACGCTTGTGTCATGAGCGAGCAAGCTATGCAAGAAGTGCAAAATCTCCGTTTGGTGGTCGTAGGCGCGGGCGGACTCGGCGGATTTGTAGCGCAAGGGCTTGTGCGTCTGGGCGCGCAAAACATTGCCGTCATTGACGGAGATGATTTTTCGGATTCTAACCTAAACAGACAATTTTTTTGCAATTCGACCACGTTAGGGAAGCCCAAAGCAGAAGTTTGCGTGGCAGAAATGCTTCAGGTTGCTCCCGAAGGCAAATACAAAGCAATCAAGGCATTTATCACCGAAAAAAATGTTTCATATCTTCACGGCTTTGATTTTGTATTCGATTGCGCGGATAATGTCAAAACCAAACTTTTGTTGGAAAGCTATTGTGTAAGCAAAGGTATCATACTCATTCATGCGGGGGTTAACGGCAATTTCGGACAGACGGCTATTATAGACGGCAAGCCGATTCTCAGCTCTCTTTTCCGCAGAGAAACCAAAAGCCTCAACTCGGTGATCTTACCCCAAATAACGGCAGGGCTCCAACTCAATCTCTTTGTGCAGTACCTCAACAAAACCTATCAAAAAAACAGACTGTATCTTATCGACTTACAGACGATGCAGATATCCGATATTAAATATTAGGTTTCTCTTTCCGTACTTCATAAATACAAAATTTTGCTTGCTTTGAGAAACGATGTTATTGTATAATATATCAAGCAGAAATGCGGAAGTAGTTCAACGGTAGAGCACCGCCTTCCCAAGGCGGTTGTTGCGGGTTCGAATCCCGTCTTCCGCTCCAACAAAAAAGCAGGATTTGTCTACCAGACAAATCTTGCTTTTTT
>JAQVTZ010000205.1 GCA_028699795.1 Clostridia bacterium
CAAAGGAATACGGATAAAGGTCCGTGCTTTCGCTTTCTTCTATTTCGATGGAGGGCACCGATACGGACATAATATTTTTGACGGTGCTTTTAAGTTGAACCGAACGCGAAGGCATTGCAACGGCTTCCTCTATCACCTCGCGGCTGTTTACGGCGGAAGCAAGCAAAAAGTTGCGTAACGAAAGCGTCACCTCGTTTTCTATTTCGTCACGAAGGCGTTTGTTTTCCTTGATATATATCATAAATTGTCTTATTGTTTCGTCCGATTTGTCTTTGAGTAGCTTATGTCCTCTTACCGCGGTTGTGAGACGCGTTTTGAGGCCTCTAAGCTCCATTCTTGTCGGATTAACATTCAGTCTTCCCATGATACACCTGCTCGATTACTTGCCGTAGAATTCGTCCAAAAACGCGTCTTTAATACGCTTCAGCTCGCTTCTCGGCAGCATTCTCAATAATTGCCAGCCTAAATCTAAGGTTTCTTCTATCGTACGGTTGGCGTAGTAGCCTTGATTGACATATCTTTTTTCGAATTGGTCGGCAAATTCTGCAAACTTGCGATCGATTTCGGATAACGCCGCTTCGCCTAAAATTGCCGAAAGCTCTTTGGCTTCTTTGCCTCTTGCGTATGCCGCGAAAAGCTGATTCATTGTGTCGGCGTGGTCTTTGCGTGTCTTTCCGTCACCGATACCTTTATCTTTTAGACGGGACAACGAAGGCAAAACATCGATAGGCGGATTGACTCCCCTTTTATAAAGTTGGCGCGAAAGAATGATTTGCCCTTCGGTAATGTAACCCGTAAGGTCAGGAATCGGATGCGTTTTGTCGTCCTCGGGCATTGTCAGAATGGGGATTTGCGTAATAGACCCGTTTTTGCCACGGATACGCCCCGCGCGCTCATAGATTGTGGCAAGGTCGGTATATAAATATCCGGGATAGCCGCGTCGCCCCGGCACCTCTTTGCGTGCGGCGGAGATTTCGCGCAACGCTTCGGCATAATTGGTAATATCGGTGATAATAACCAAAACATGCATATCCTTTTCGAAAGCGAGGTACTCTGCCGCGGTAAGCGCCATACGGGGGGTAGCAATTCTTTCGATGGCGGGGTCGTTTGCGAGATTCATAAACAATACCGCTCTGTCTATCGCTCCCGTCTTGCGGAAATCGGAAATAAAGAAGTCCGCTTCTTCGAATGTAATACCCACCGCCGCAAACACAACGGCGAATTTTCTGTCGCTCTTCAGCACTTTCGCCTGTCTTGCGATTTGGGCGGCAAGCTGCGCATGGGGAAGACCCGACGCCGAAAAAACGGGGAGTTTTTGTCCTCTGACCAGCGTATTGAGGCCATCTATCGCCGAAATTCCCGTTTGGATAAATTCGTTGGGATAGTCGCGCGCGACGGGGTTTATTGGTTGACCGTTGATATTGTATTTCTTTTCGGGAATCACGGGCGAACCGCCGTCTATCGGGCGTCCCATCCCGTCGAACACTCTGCCGAGCATATCATCCGAGCACGCAAGTTCAATACCCCTGCCTAGGAAGCGCGCTTTTGCGGTACTTATCTTCAGTCCCGCCGAGCCCTCGAAAAGCTGTACCATCGCATTGTCGTCATGCACTTCCAATACTTTTCCGTGCCTTACTTCGCCGTTGTCTTGGTGAATCTCGACCAATTCGTCATACTTTACACCCGATACACCGCTTACCAGCATCAGCGGCCCGACAATTTCTTTTATGGACTTATACTCTTTAAGCATTACTTACCTCACAATTGATAGTGTTTCGAGTTTAGAGTAAGATTTGATTCTATATTATATATCCTTAGCTCCACACTTCACACTTTGCACTTCTAATTAACCAATCAGTGTTGCTATTTCTTTCTTTAATTCAATTTCGATTTTGTCGAAATTCGCAATATCTTCTTCGTTGATATATTTAGAACGGCCGACTTTTTCTTTTACGGGCAACGCCAAAATATCCTCGATATCCACATTCTTTCCCAACGCGCTTTCGCTCTGGTCGTGACAATCGATAATCAGCTTCAACATGCGGTATTGCTTGTCAAGGGACGCGTAAGTATCGATGTCATGGAAGGCGTTTTGGTGCAAATAGTCTTCTCTTATGGATTTTGCGGTATCCATGGTAAGCTTATCGCGCGGAGACAGCGCATCCATCCCGACCAACCTTACGATTTCGTCCAAAGTCGCTTCTTCCTGCAAAATTTTCATCGCGCGCATTTGCAGGGTATGCCAATCGGCGCTGACATTTTCGTCATACCATTCGGTCAGCCTGTCTACATAAAGACTGTAGCTAGAGAGCCAATCGATAGCAGGAAAGTGCCTCTTATAAGCAAGTTTCGCCGACAACCCCCAATATACCTTAATAATACGGAGTGTCGCTTGACTGACGGGTTCCGAAATATCGCCGCCGGGAGGGCTGACCGCGCCAATTGCGGTGACGCTTCCCGTCAATCCCTTGCTGCCCAGCACCTTAACGATACCCGCTCTTTCGTAGAATTCGGCAAGGCGGGACGACAGATAAGCGGGATATCCCTCTTCGCCGGGCATCTCTTCCAAACGGCCGCTCATTTCGCGCAGGGCTTCCGCCCATCTGCTGGTGCTGTCTGCCATAATCGCCACATTGTAGCCCATATCGCGGAAATATTCCGCAATCGTGATACCCGTATAGATACTCGCTTCACGCGCCGCAACAGGCATATCCGAAGTGTTGGCAATCAATACGGTACGCTTCATAAGGGGTTCGCCCGTTTTGGGGTCCTTAAGCTCGGGGAATTCGTTGAGAACATCGGTCATCTCGTTGCCACGCTCTCCGCATCCCACATAAACAATCATATCGGCATCCGCCCACTTAGCAAGCTGATGCTGTACCACAGTTTTGCCCGAGCCAAACGGACCAGGAACCGCCGCAACACCCCCTCTTGCAATGGGGAAAAAGGTATCGATTACTCTTTGCCCCGTAACCATGGGTACAATAGGCGGCAGCTTTT
>JAQVTZ010000206.1 GCA_028699795.1 Clostridia bacterium
GACGCTTGCGTTACGACAAGCGGAAAACATTGGTCTCGCATCCGCCTACAATATCGGCCCTGCGGACGGCAATGCAACTTCCACAATAGAACTTGCAAAAATGTTTTTTTCCGCATGGGGAGAAGAAGCAAAAATAGCGTGCGAAGAAGGACGGCACAAAGAAGCGCAAAACCTGACGATATCATCGGATAAAATAAAGAATGCGCTCGGGATTGCGCCCAAACTAAGTATCCAACAGGCGGTTGATTTCACCGTGGATTGGTACAAAGCGTATTATCACAACGGCGATGCAAGGCGTCTTGCAACGATACAAACAGAAAATTATATTGGTTTATAGGTTAGACTAATTTTAAACCGTACGCGCGGAACACGGTATCCAGCTGGATGAGGTAGCCGTAAATTTGCGGCACGCGCATCAGTTGCCCGTACCAAGGCACTTTAAGCGAATTCGGGTTTTCTTTGAGCGACTCCAAAAACTTTTTGTTGACGATATCGTGCAACACGCTTGTTTTGTCTTGAAGCAGATTTTCGGTCTTATTTACCACTTTTTTAAAGAATTCGGGATGAAAAGTTTTGGGGTAGGGGCTTTTTTTGCGCTCGGTGATTTCTTGCGGCAGAAGGTCGGAGAAAGCGCGGCGCATGATACCTTTTTCTCTGCCGTTTAGGGATTTGATTTCCCAAGGCATGTTGAAAGCGTACTCTACAAGTCTGTGGTCGCAGAACGGCACTCTGACTTCGAGACCGCTGTACATGCTCATGCGGTCTTTGCGGTCCAAAAGCGTCTGCATGAACCAATAGAAGTTGAGCGCGAACATTTCGCGCATACGGCGGGCGTGACGGTCTTCTTCGGGCAAATAATCTACCGCGTCCACCGTTTTGCGGTACGCGGCATGCACGAAGTCCTCGGAATCGGCGCCAAGCAAGCCGTCTACGAAAATGTTTTGCCGAAGCTCGGTCGCGTTGGACCACGGGAAAGCCTCTTTGAACAGGATATCGGGGTTGTGGTACCAAGGGTAGCCGCCGAATAATTCGTCGGCGCATTCACCCGAAACGCAAACGGTATCCTTTTGTTTGATTTCACGGCAGAACAGCAACAGAGAGCTGTCGATATCCGCCATGCCGGGCAGATCGCGCGCCAAGGCGGCATCTTCCAGCGCGCCCGCAACTTGCAGGTTGTCCAGCACGATATAGCGGTGATTACTACCTATCGCTTTGCTCATAATATCGATATATTTATTGTCTGCGCTGGGTTGAAAGCTGTTGCTTACGAAAAACTTGTCGTTGTCTTCGTAGTCTACCGAATAGGTGGAAAGCACGCGCCCTTCGTTTTTGTATTTTTGGGCGGCAATGGCAGAAATAATACTGCTGTCTAGACCGCCCGAAAGGAAACAGGCAAGCGGCACATCGGATACAAGCTGCCTTGTGATGGCATCTGTAATGAGCCAACGCGTATACTCTACGGACTCTAGAGGGGTATCGGTATGCGGTGCGGCGGTAAGTTTCCAATACAAGGCGCGCTTTAAGCCGTTTTGGTCGAAAGTAAGGTATTCGCCGGGCAGAAGCTCTTTGATGCCCTTGATGCAACCGCTCCCCGAGGGGCGTCCGGGCCCGAGTAAAAGCATCTCGTATAGTCCGTGTTTATCGACCTCGGGCGGCACCGCGCCGCTAGCCAACAGGGTTTTGATTTCGGATGCAAAAATGAGTCCACCGTTGTACTCATAAAAGAAAAAGGGCTTTACGCCCACTCTGTCGCGCGCGGCAAAAAGGCGTTTTGCGTGTTTTTCCCATACGGCGAAAGCGTAAATGCCGTTTAGTTTTTGCAGACACTCCGCGCCCCAATGGAGATACGCTTTTAGCAGTACCTCGGTATCCGAGTGCCCATGGAAGCGTTCGCCCAGCGAAACGAGTTCGGCGCGAAGCTCTTCGGTGTTGTACAGCTCGCCGTTATAGACCAGTGTGACCTCTTCTTGCCCGCGGATTTCGCGCATGGGTTGGGCGCCCCCTTCGGGGTCTATGACGATAAGCCGCCGATGCACCAGCGCGCAAGCGTCGTCTTGATAAATCCCATCGTCGTCGGGGCCTCGTCTTGCCAAAGAGCAAGACATCGTTTGCAGTTTTTCGGGCTGAGGGGCGGTTTTAGCTTTAAAATCCACCCATCCGGCAAGTCCGCACATTCCATTCTCCTTTATAAGCGTTCTTTGATGACGGGTTGAAGCTGTCTGTGTTGCAAGGCGGCATCGGCGGCCTCTTCCAGAAGCTCGTAATGCGCCACCAAAGAATTAGTTTTGTCTATATAATTATCCTGTGAAAACGGCACGAAATAAATATTCTTTTTGTGCAACAGTTCTCCCAAGTTTTTGGCGTTGTTGGACAGTCCGTCATTGGTCGATACGGCGATTAGCAAAGGCTTTCCGTTGCGAAGATGCGCTTTTGCCGCCATGAGTACGGGGGTATCGGTGATGGCGTGATTGAGTTTGGCAAGCGTGTTGCCCGTACAAGGGGCAATCATCATAATATCCATGGGGTTGGCAGGTCCGAACGGCTCGGCGCCTGCGATTGTGGTGACGGGTTCGCGTCCGCAAATAGCAACGATATCTTTGCGGAAATCCGCCGCAAGGTAGAATCTGGTATCGGTGTCTGCCACTGCGAACGAAAACACGGGATAAAGCTCGTTGCCGCCGTCTGCAAGCGTTTTGAGATGCGGCAGAAGTTTTGCAAAGGTGCAATAAGAGCCTGTGATGCAAAGGCCTATCTTTTTGTTTTTCATAACGGGTTATCGAGGCGTTTTAAGATGATATCCTTTATGTAGGCGCCTGCGGTTTTGGGGCAAACCTTGCCCGGTACGCCCAGCGCGTGCATAAACCTTAGTCCCATTTCCGCCGCGGTGTCGAAATCGATACCGCCGGGGGCGGAAGCGAGATCCAATAGGAAGCAATTTTTATCCGCATGCCTCAGTGTATCTCCTTCTAAAATCATTTTTGGGATGGTATTGATAATT
>JAQVTZ010000207.1 GCA_028699795.1 Clostridia bacterium
CACTTTATTGCAAAGCGTTTCGATTTTTGGAGGGTCGATCCCTAAAAGACTTTGCATTAAAATTTCGTTGGCGGACGGCGAAAACTTGTTGCCGGTAAGAACATTTTTAAGGTCGAGATCTTTGTTGGACTTAATGCCATTTTGTTCGTCTATGGCGATTTGCTCTGCAAGCACCTCTTTGGCTTCTTCCAGCAACTCTTTTTGCACCACGACAACCTCGCTTGTCATCCCGGTTTGGAATGCGAACTCCACAAGACCTTGTGTGTACGCAATCCCTGTATCCATCATTTCGTAATCGATACCGGGTTTTACACGCATCACACCTACAATATTAATGGGATGTGTTTTTTCGTGTTCAAATATGCTTTGTACCGAGCCATTGCGGACAAACACATCGCTCGAAGTTCTGGCATAATAAGCATCGTTTTCGGCATAGGCAAGTTTGCCTTGTACCATTAATTCTTCCAAAGTAATATCGGTACGCTTATAATCAATGCCGAGCGCGGTAAGTACACTTGACTCGATACGGTTATATTTATCTACAAATATTACCGTTTCAAAAGCGTTTTGGGGATAGGTTCCGCTGATAATATCGTATTGGTTAAGAATAAAGTCTTGACTTCCCAATAACTGTTGCCAACCTATGGAACTTCGGCTTACCACATTATATTTATCGGGAGTGGGGTTGCCTACAACATTCATTTCTAAATTGTAGATGTAATGTACATAGCCGAGGTCGGGATTTAACCCCGAAAGATAATCGAAATAATCGTCCGTCAACTCATTGGTAATCACCATACTACGGAACGAAGCCATCATATCTTCTATGCTGTTTCCCATGCCCATGGTAGCTTCTTTGGTTTTGACCTTACCGTCTTTGGGAAAAGCCTCTAATTCACTATCGGATGTCATTTTTACATAGTTGGACATCTTCATAATGGCATCTTGGTCGTAAGTGGTTTCGGTTACCATAATGGGGAAGCTGTTTAATGTACTACGCTCGACATCTTCGATATAAGCCGAAAACCCATTGCTTATGGCAAGCACCAATCCGACACCGATAATGCCGATGCTCCCCGCAATTGAAGTGATAATGGTACGCGCTTTTTTGGTAAGAAGATTGCTGAAGCTCAGCTTAATCGCAGTGGTAAACGCCATCGAGGTTTTTTCTTTTTTGATTCTGCGCTTTTTCCCAAGATTTCTCCAGAACCTTTTGGTCTTTTCTATCACATTGATTTGTGGCTCGGGTCTTTGCTCTACAACAGGCTTTTGGACAGCTGCGGTAACTTTGGGAACCGTATCCGGATCGCCTTCGTAAGGATTGGTATCGCCCACTTTCTCGCCGTCTAACAAACTAATGATTCTGGTACTGTATTGCTTTGCCAATTCGCCGTTATGCGTCACCATAATCACCAACTTTTCTTTGGCGATTTCGGCAAGTAAATCCATAATCTGGATACTGGTATTGCTGTCCAACGCGCCTGTCGGCTCGTCCGCAAGGATAATATCGGGATTGTTGACCAACGCCCTTGCGATAGACACCCTTTGCATCTGTCCCCCAGACAGTTGGTTGGGTCTTTTGTTGATTTGGTCTGCAAGCCCCACCGCCTCTAAAGCGGCTTGTATCTTCTCTTTACGCTCTTTAACACTGACACCGGAAAGCGTGAGCGCCATTTCTACATTGCGCGCAACCGTTTGGTGAGGTATTAAATAATAGTTTTGAAACACAAACCCCACTTTGGTATTGCGGTATGCGTCCCAATCTTTATCTTTAAAAAGTTTGGTGGATTTCCCCTCGATAATCAAATCGCCCGATGTATACTGGTCCAAACCGCCTACAATGTTCAGCAAAGTGGTTTTGCCGCAACCCGACGGCCCCAATATCGAAACGAATTCGTTTTTTCTGAATGCGATGTTCAGATTCCTTATCGCGTGTATCGTATCGGCGCCGACTTGATAATCTTTTTTGATGTCGTTTAACTTAAGCATGAGATCCTCCGTTTCGTATCGGGTAACTTATAATGGAAAAAACCGAGCTTTCTGTATCCCTTGTTAATTAAACTCGGGCAACCAGCCGCCTTTATAGTGCTTTTTGTACAGCTCATGGCACATATCTTTGATGTCATCTAAGGATAGCTCTGACGCCGTGTGAGGGTCGAGAGCCGCAGCGTGTATAATATCTTGCAATTTTTTGGTTTTCCAAGCCTTTAAAGTTAATAGTTGAACATTGATATTGGTATTGTTGAGCGCAGCGCATTGCTCTGGCAATTTACCGCATTTAACAGGATGGAAGCCGCTGCTATCTACAATTGCAGGCACCTCTACACATGCCTCAGGCGGCAAATTGGATATTAGACCTTGCGTGTTGGGAAAGCTACCGTGAAAGATATAAGGCTTATTGAGCGTAGCAGCCGCTATAATTTTCGCGCCGTATTCGTCGCTGGGCTTATGCTCTATCATCTCCGTAGAGTCCAACATGCGCGCCTGCTTTTTCCATTTTCTTATCTGCCTGCGGCATCTTCCTAAATAAGCGTTGACACGCACCTTATATTTTCTGGCAAGTCCGGGGTAAAGGTCTTTAATGAAGTAGGGCGTATACTCCGCGTTGTGTTCCGAAGATTCTGTAACATAATAGCCAAAAGTATGCATTAGTTCGCGACGAACCAAATCTTTTTTGGGGTATTTGTTGCTTAGACTACGATTTTTTATTTCGGCATAGAGGTCGTTCCCTTCTTTATCTGTTATTTCTGTAAGCCATGCTTGATGATTGATGCCGTAAATTTTCCAACGGCAACCTTCGAGTTGCTCGTTCATATCTAGCAAATTAAATAATTTAGGCACACAGGCTTGTACGCTATGACATAAACCTACCGCTTTTACGGATGTGAAATTTTGTAAATATCCCGTAACGATTGCCATAGGGTTGGTATAGTTTAAAAACAGGGCATTGGGGCATAGTTCTTCTATGTCTTTCGCGATA
>JAQVTZ010000036.1 GCA_028699795.1 Clostridia bacterium
ACTTTAGTTCCGGCATATTTGGCCTCCTTAATATTAAATATATTTTGAATATATTAATAATACTATATACTATATAAATATTAAAGGCAAGACTAAAACCAATTATTTACTTATTATTTTTTTCTCATTCCTATAAAAAAGCAATTATTTTTTATGGAATCGTAAATCCGCGCCTTCGAAATGGATAATATAAGAATTGTTTTTGGCGCAAAGGCGGGAGGCGATACGATGTCCGTAACGCTCCAACAAATGAGTGGGCGACATATTGGTCGTGATTCCTGTGAGTTTGGATTCTCTCAGCACCAATACCGCATAAAGATAAGTTTCGGTGACATTTTTTATTAGATTCTCGGCCCCGAGATCATCTATCACCAAAAAGTCGGCTTCCACCAAAGGCGCAAACAAATTTTCTTTCTCTTCTATAGGCGCCAAATGGTACCGCAAAAAGATTTCGTTAAGTTGTACGGAATTATAAAACAATACACCCATGCGTTTTTTCATGATCGCGTTGGCTAGAACAGACATCAAGTAGGTTTTGCCGGTACCTTGTTTGCCGCTTAGCATAAGAATATTGGATTTATTGTGAGGGAACTTATCTGCAAACCTGCCGAGGATGACGGCGGAAATACGATACCGCTCACGGTCGGCTTCGGGGATAATCGTATCATCTATCGCCTCGAAATCATCCATATCGGTTAAAAGCGTTTTGCAATTGTCTTTGAGCAATTGATAGGCAAGCGTCTTAACACAATCGCAAAGCTTGCCGTCCACAAAGCCGCTGTCTTTGCAAAGGTCGCAAGCGTACGCAGGCGTTAGCTCTTCCGGTTGGTGACCCAATTGGCAAAGTCGCTCTGTCATTAGTTTTTTTGCACGCTCATAATCGGCATTTAGGTTACCTAAATCCTTTTTTTGGTACCTCATTTTCGCTATTTTAAAGCCTATTGTGTCACGCTCGTTTTCGGCGGATGCAAACTGGTCGTCTTGCCTGAGTACGGCAAGCAACGCTTCTACTTTAAGCTCGTTGTCCAGTTTGCGGCTTCTTATTTTTGATAATGCTGCGGCCTCTGCTTTATTCATTTTAAATATCCAAATTATCCAAATCCACTTCGTCCAGATTGACGAATACGGAGTCGAGTTGTTCTTTGGTATAGGTTTGCTTTTGGTAATCGTTACGCGGCGCAGCCGAAGCGGTTTTCTTTTGGTTTAGACTTTCTAAAAAACTTTTGGCTTCGTCTGGGAGGAAGATCTCGTGCTCTTTAAGCATTGCCAAAATTCTGTTAATTTCGGACATGGGAAACGCTTTGCCTGCGGAAAACTCGGCCGCGAGAAGTACGGTCTCGTGCGGGAGGCCCCAAACTTCGACAAATGTACGATAGAATTCGCGGTCGCGGTTGGTAACATGTGAGCTGCTTCCCGCCGCGGCAAGAACTTCTTTTATTTGATTGTCGATGGCGATTTGTCTGGAAATATAGCCTTCGATGCCTTCTTCGGTAAGGATGCCCAGTTTATAAAATTTATCTGCTACGCTGTCTACGCCGTCCAGCGTGCGTACATTTCGTAAAAAGCAGAACTTGGCAATAGAGCGCAACGCGTTGTCTTGAAAGCCTTTGGCAAGCCAAGGCACGATATAAGTTTCGACCACCACATCGTAATTTGCATAGTAACTGCCGATGCCCGCCACGATATCTTCTGCAAGTTTGCGGGTGCGTTCTTTGGTCGCGGCGTACTGAGCAACTTCTTGCGCCGTGGTTGCGCCTGCATTGCGAAGTTCTTCAATTACTGTTTCGAGCTTGTGCATACCGCCCTTGCGCTTGCAATAACGGCAAGCCGTCAGAATGGCATCCATCGTGTAGCCGTATTCTTTGGTCCACTTAAGGTATAATTGTCTGTCTTCTATGGTGGGGAGCGACCGTACGCCCAGAGCCTTGAACATAGCGCGGATATCTTCGCTGTTGCGCTCCAACTCTTCGATATGTCCGTTTACTTCTGTTTCGGTGGTAATGCCTTGTCTTGCCCAGTTATCGGCAACCGCAAGAATATAGGGCGTGCTTGCCACGCCGCGAACATCCATACAGTATCTGGCCGTCATAATCATCGCGTTAATTTCCATTTTGTAGTTGCGCATTAACTCAATATAAGATGAAAGTTCGTTGGGTGTCAGTACGGTATCAGGAAACAACCTTGCCATTTCTTCGACAAAAGTGGAATATTCACGCGCATTGTATTTAACAACGGGGGTTAATGGGGTTTTAACAGAGCGGAAAACGATATGGACAGGGTGGCTTTTGCTGACGCTTACAATCCCCTGTTCTTCCCAATATTTAAATGCGGCCAGCACTCTTTCTTCGGTGAGTTTGAGCATGAGAGCGACCTTTTCGATAGAATTGTCTGCGGTGTCACCAATTGCCGCAAGGTGCAAACCGTACAGGTAAACCTTGACATCGACGGCATCGGCAGACGGCATATATCCGCCTAGAAACACATTATCTACCGGCGTGTAACCGTTTTTGATAAAATCGCTGCCGAAACTGCAAAAACTCATTGGTGGTAAAGCTCCCGAAAATGTAAATTATCTATTGCAAAATCATATTTATAGTTGTATAATATAATAACTATTGAGATATTTTGCGAAGACAGTATAACATAAATCAATACGATTGCCAACAAAATACCCAAATTTGTTTGCAGAGGGCAAATAGGAACAATCCATTTGGAGGAGCGCATGAAATTTTTCCATCTAGCTTACGAAAACATCGGAGAACAAAGCAAAAACATCAATTTTGGAGACAAAATAGCAGGTTGCATCACGGTGTCGGACATTTCGGGCAAGCCGCTTGCGGACGCGCTTAGTTTGGCGCTTTTCGGGGCATGCGGCAGTTACGCAGGTATCACGCTACCCGCCAAAGTATCCCTTAAGTTCGAAACCAAAGACGAACGATATACCTTGATAAGACTTTTCGAAACGGCAGAAAACGGTATGCCGTCAGAACAAGCCGTGCTTTCGGACTACGAAGAAACCAAAATTATTGCAGAAGGTCCCGAAGCGATAGACGCATACTTGGCAGACAAACTTACGATAACCAAAAAAGCGTTCGATATTTTGTTCCTGATGGACCGCGCGGCGATTGCCGATGCGCTTACCTCAGATACCACAACGCGCGAAAGCTATATCGCTTCCGCCGTAAACGGCGTTACCACGCTGGACGAAATCATCGCAAAAGCAGATACGCTCAGAACCTCCGAAGCAGAGCTTAACAAGCATATCGATTCTATTGAGCCCGTTACCCGCAAAGCAGTCAAAGAACAACAGACCAAAGCGGCGGCAGACAAAGTAGAGGTAGATACTCTCCAAAACGATATTGCCGCCATTCACGCAAGCATTGCCAAGGCGCGCGAATACGACGAAGATACGGCAAAATATTATTTAGAGCTTGGCACTCTCGAAAAACTCCTCGCCCAAAAGGACGAGGTAGAAAAAAACGCCTCGTTCCATTCCCGTTGTCGCGAAGCAATTGCTATTAAAGATATTTTTACCGAGTACCAAGCCGAACAAAAAAAATTAGAGGGCCTTAAATCCGAACTTACCGCCCAAATCACGGCGCGCGAAGCATTAGACGCCAAAATCAAAGAGGGCGAACAGAGCGCCAAAAACCTAGAGCTTAAGTTTGTCTATCACAACGAAAAAACTGTTGAGCTGGACAAAAAAATGCGTGAGCTTTTGGCCGAAACCGCCCAAACACCCGACGCGCTCAAAATAGATAATCTTATCGATAATTATTACGCTTCCACCCAAAAACAACTTCAAGAGCTCGAGAGCAAGCAAAAGGCGCTCGAAACCGAGTTCCAAGCGCTTCAAGAGACTTGCAACGCGCTCGAAGCGCGCAAAGCGGACATACGCAACGATTCCGATTATAAAAAAGCGGTCGAGGACGGCGCTGTTCTCGAAGCGCGGCTTGCCCGCATCAATAACGAAATGACGGCAATCAGCGCACTCATCCAAAAACACGAAAAAGATCAGCTGGCCTTGTACGAACAAAACAACAACCAAATCGATCGTATAAGAGAGTTCCAACTTCAATATAAAGAACTGGATGCCGCAATCCGCAAAGACAAACCATCTCATAAAGAAGCGCAAGATGGTATCATACTCTATTCGCAAGCTCTTTACGCCAAACATATTATCGCATCGGGGTACGAAGCCGAAATAAAGGCATTGGACAAAAAGATTGCCAAGCTTCAACAAACCAATGATACATTCGCCAGCAAACGCGAAGTAATCGCCACACGCAAAAAAGAGCTCGAAGCGCATGTAGAAAAACTGGAAGCAAAAAAAGAATTGCTTACAGACAAGCTTACCGAATATATCGGCTACAACAGGCTGAAAGAGTATTCCGATGCAGTAGAATACGGCAGTCATTGTCCTATTTGCGATAGTTTTGTGACTTACAAAAGAGATATCCCCACCAAAGATACCGGCCTTATCCAAGAACAAATCGAAATTGTATCTGCCGAAATAGACAAAGACAGGCAAGGGATCGCGGAGGCCGCAGGCTTTATCGAACAATACGACTCCAATCTCACAATCAGCAGCCAATATGTAGCCGCTCTCCAAGAAACCAAAAACCAAAAGCAGGGCGCAGTAGATGCCATACTTGCCGATTTCGGCGTGACTTCCCTGCAAGAATTATACCAAAAAACCCAAAATGCAGCCGACGAATACGGCAACTTCTTGCGCAATCTCAACGATTTTCACGAGGTAGATGCCGAACTAAGACGCTTGCAAGAAAACAATGCGCATGTGGTAGAGAGTTATAATAAACTTGCCAAAGAGGTTCTCCCCGCGGCAAAAGAAAAATATGCCGTGCTCAATAAAGAGCTAACCGAGACCGTTGCCGAGTACGAAAAACTGCAATCCGTGTTTAACGGCGAAAACGCCGAAGACCTCTTGCTGAAGTTGCAGATTTTAGAAAAAGAGTACGACGCGGTTGAGACCGAGCTTCAAGAAAAACAGGCAAAGCTCAACCAAGTAAGAGCCCAAAAAGATGACAATCTTATGCTCCTTACAAAAGCACAAGATAAAGCCGTGCCTTTGGTTTATAAAGAATCACGCTACAGCTACAAACAAATCATTATTAAGTCGGTTGCCGAAACATTTAATTATATCCTTCGCCAAATCGACGAAAATAACGAACAAAAAGAAATTGCCAAAACCAGACTTGCGGGCGTACGCAAACTGATCGCAAAATACAAAGAAAAGCTCGCCGAACTGGATCAAGAAATCACCGCTCTAAAGTCCAAAGCCGAGGCAACGGGTGAAGTGGCAGAAAACATTTTCAGCCATTATAAGGACAGATTCGCTGCATTGGGTGTCGCAACCGCCGAAGACCTTGCCGCTCTTGTTCTGGCGCCCGAAGACCTTGTTCGTCGCGAAAAAGAAGTGGCGGACTATCGTGAAGAGCTTATCAAAAGGCAAAAAGCGGTAGATGATCTGTTCGAACGCATCAATATTAACCAAGTTTATTATAACGATTTAGATCAAAACAAAAAGAAGCTTGCAGAACTAGAAGAGAGATTGCAAACCGCGATAAGCGAATATGTTGCCTCGCACAAAAAAGCCGAAGCGCTTACCTCCCGTTATAACGAACTAATTGCAAGTAATCGCAAGCTATCCGCCTTGCAAGAAAAATTGCGCGCGCTCGAAGAGCTCTCTTCCGCCATCAGCGAAGGCGCGGTTATTGCCAAAGATTTCGCAAAAATAGTCGTAGAAAGAGCGGGCAAAAAAATTCAGAGATGGACTTCGGACAAATACACTTTCGAACTAAAAGAAGACGGAAAGATTTCTCTTGTCAACAATCTAAAAGGCAAAACCGTGAGACCGTCTAAGTTCAACAAAGAAGAAAAGATGTTGCTCCTTACGGGGTTGGCGACGGCATTTGCCAACGCGCTATCGGATCTACTGGTAACAGATTTGCCGCAAGCTACCGTTATCAATATAGACGAAACCGACAAGTCGGGACTTGGTGTTCTGTTGCAAGCTGCCAAAGAAAAAGATATTATCGTACTTCCCGAAGATGACAACATGTTTTCCAAAGCAATCAGTAAACTGGTATAAAAAAAGTATTATATAAAAAAATAGAAGTAAAATAACGAACAGGCTGTATCGAGCAGAGGGGACTCTGTACGGTACAGCCTCAAACAATATAAAGGAGCTAAATATGCCGGCTGTATTAGAGGTCAAACACCTTAAAAAAACTTATGTAAGCCGCAAGGGGGCTGGACGAACAAGTGAGCTTGTTGCCGTAGACGGTGTGTCGTTCGAAATTAACGAAGGGGAGATATTGGGCTTTATCGGGCCTAACGGCGCTGGCAAAACAACGACAATCAAAATGATTACGGGCCTGGCGAAACCAACCGAAGGAGAGATATCTATTTGCGGACATTCCGTTGCCAAAGACAGGGTGCGCGCCATGCGCTATGTGGGAGGCGTCATCGAGACGCCCGATATGTATCCCGATATGACGGGCTTAGCCAATCTTAAATATTTGGTGACGCTACACCCCAAAGATACCATGATTGACCCGCAAGACGCGACACTTGCCGCAAAACCCAAAAAAGAGTTGGATGCCCAAAGAGTAGAAGATGTGTTACGTATGGTGGGGCTTTGGGAAAGACGCAACGATTTGGTGCGTAAATATTCCTTAGGGATGAAACAAAGACTGGGGATTGCTCAAGCATTATTAAGTAAACCCAAACTTTTGATTCTAGATGAGCCTGCGAACGGTTTGGATCCCGCGGGCATTAAGTATATCAGAGACCTTTTGCGCAATCTCGCGGGTGTTTACAAAATGGGAATACTGGTATCCAGTCACCAACTGAACGAAATACAGCTGATGTGCGACAGAGTATTGATTATCAATAACGGCAAAATTATTTCGCAAAAGCGCATTGATGAATTATCCAAAGACGAAACAGGCGCATCAAATATTGTAATTAAAATAGATAAACCCGCGGAGGCCGCGGCGTATGTAAAACAAAAATTTAATGTGAATGCGCAAATCAGCGGTTCCGATCTTCGTATTCGTACGGCGATGGATACCGGCACACTCACCAAAGAGCTTGTATTGGGTGGTTTCAATGTATACGGTATCGCAACCGAAGAAGTCAGGCTGGAAGATGTGTTTATTGATGCGACAGGGGAGGGCAAATAAATGTTTAAGCAACTCTATTTCGGCGAACTGAAAAAGATGTTCAGTCTCAAAACCGCCCTTATCTTTTTTGCAATTTTCGTATTTGGCTTTATTATTGTCGGCTTATCTTTTAGAGCGATTGGCAACCTTGTCGAAATTGATACGGTGGGGATGCAAGACTTATCGCCTATGCAATCCAACCGCATCAATGTAAGTGAAGAGGAGACACAATCGAGGTTGAGCGTCTTGCGCACCGAACTCGACCGCGCGGAAGCCGAAAAAGCGGAAGAAGGCTATAGTTATTATTTATCGTTATTAAACTCTATGGATGAAATTTATTATCTAAAGAGCCAAATAGAGATATACGAATACATCGCAGATAACGAGCTATATCATACCGATTTATACTTTTATGACACGGTTTTATATGGGGTAAGCAGTCTTGGAGAACAGACCGCTACGCCGTTTGCGGTAACAATGCTTGGCGTGTTTGCTTTCTTATTAAGCATTTATGCCCTCATTATTGGCTCTGGCGCTTATGCTACGGAAATGCGTAACGGGACCCTAAAAATCTTGCTTTTGCATCCCATATCCCGAAATCAGCTAACGCTTGCAAAACTGCTCGCAATGCTTACCATTTTAACGGGAGCATTTCTTGTGATATTTATCTGTACGGTTTGTTATAGCTATCTTGCTTATCACGACCCCGGTTATACCATGCTTTTCGTGTTTAACGCGCAAAGCGTATTTCAAGCCGGGTATGCGTTTCCTCTGCTGTTAAGCGTCATGTCCCTGTTGGTAAATACGCTTGCTTACGGCATTATGGCATTCTTCTTCGGTACCCTTACGCGCAAGAGAGTACTTGGCTTTGTGCTTCCTTACGCGCTCGATTTTGCCGCGCCTTTAGTGGGTATGGCGGGACTTTCGAGATTTTGGATAACCAATGTCATTGCCTTTGAAAGCTTTTTCGGTGTGGGAATGGGGCTGAATACGGGAAGTAATTTCTTTCTCAGTTTGCCGCTCGCCATCGTATACTTCGGCGCGATGATAGCATTGTCTTTCGTTGTATTTCATCAAAGGGATGTGGCATGATCAGACTGACAACGAAATCGCTTACAAGGACGGCAATCATCGCAGTCGTATACTATGTTGTTACCGTTGCCGTGCCTGCTTTGTCGTACGGAGTGTTGCAATTCCGTGTGGGTGAGGCGCTTACGCTGATGCCCCTTGTCTTTCCCGAATCGGTAATTGGTTTGACATTGGGGTGTTTTCTTGCCAACATCACCTCGCCGTTCGGTTGGCCCGATATGCTGTTCGGCAGTCTTGCCACAATGCTCGCAGGGGTTCTGACCGCAATAATCGGGAGACGGTTAAAAACGGATAAATTGGTTGTCAAATGTTTGATAGGCGCGTTGCCCCCTATCCTTATTAACGCCTTTATGTTGCCCTTGGTCTGGTTTTTATTCGGACTCGAACAACTGTACTGGCTTAATGTTGCGCTGATGCTCGCGACGCAATCGGGCACAATCATCGTAATCGGCACTTCTATCATTTTGGGGTTAGATAAGGCGAAATTGCTCCAAAAAACAAAATTGTATTGACAATTATACGGCTTTATAATATAATTTGTAGCTAATAAAGTGAACCATAATTACCAAGCCCATTCGGGCGGGAGGACACATGGAAAAAACCATTCCGCTTACACAACAAAAGTACGATGAACTCACGCGCAGGCTCAAGCATTGCGAGACAGTCAGACGCACCGAAATTTCGGATGCCATTAAAGCCGCCAAAGAATTTGGCGACCTTAGCGAAAACGCCGAGTACAGTGCGGCAAAAGATGCGCAAGAGAAATTGGAAATAGAAATTGCCAACCTCAGCGATGTGCTTGCCAAAGCGTACCCGATAGACAGCAGTCTTCTTAACAACAAGACGGTGGCAGTCGGAAATATTGTAAAGGTACACATCGAAGGCGATGAAGAAACATATCAGGTAGTCAGCAGTATTGAAGCAAGTAGCACCGAAAACAAAATCAGTGACCAAAGTCCCATTGGCAAAGCGCTGATAGGCAAAACGAAAGGTGTAACCGTAACGGCAAAAACGCCGGGCGGTGACTTAGAGATAAAAATACTCGACATAAGCAAATAAGGATAAAAAAGAATGAACGAAAAAATAAACAACCTCGTACCCGAGACCGAAGATATTAACGACATCATAGCAGTAAGGCACGAGAAACTTGCCAAGCTCAAAGAACAGGGTAATGACCCTTTCACAATCGTCAGGTTCGACAAAAACGCAGATGCCAAGGATATTTTTGCAAATTATACAGAATACGAAGGCAAAGGTGTGAAGATTGCAGGTCGTATCATGAGCCGCCGCATTATGGGGAAGGCAAGTTTTTGCCATATCCAAGACGGCACCGCCCAAATACAACTTTATTTCCGTATCGATGCCTTGCAAGAAAAATACGAAGATTTCAAAAAACTGGATATCGGCGACATCATTGGCGTATCCGGTGAAGTATTCACCACGCATAAGGGCGAAATCAGCATCAAAGCGCTCGACTACATCCTGCTTGCAAAGTCGCTGTTGCCTCTGCCCGAAAAGTATCACGGGCTAAAGGATACCGATCTTCGTTACCGTCAGCGGTATTTGGACCTTATCATGAATCCCGATGTCAAAGACACTTTTATTAAAAGATCCAAAATCATCACCTCTATCAGAAAGTTTTTGGACGAAAAGGGATTTATCGAAGTCGATACGCCTATCCTTAACACGATTCTCGGCGGCGCCAACGCGCGGCCGTTTATCACTCATCACAACACGCTGGATATCAATATGTATCTGCGTATCGCCCCCGAGCTTTACCTCAAAAGGCTGATTGTGGGCGGTTTCCTAAAAGTGTATGAAATGGGAAGGCTTTTCCGCAACGAAGGCATGGATATTAAGCATAACCCCGAATTCACCACCATCGAGCTGTATCAGGCTTACGCCGATTACAACGATATGATGGACATCACCGAAGAAATGTTTAAGTATTGCGCGCAAGAGGTATTGGGCACCACAGAATTATCTTATCAAGGCGTACCCGTTTCTCTGGGCAACAAGTGGCCGCGCGTCACCATGTCCGACCTTATCAAGGAGCATACCGGCATCGATTTTTATGCAGACTCTATGGATGAAATCCGCGCGAAAGCTGCAAAAATTGGCGTAGAAATATCTGCAAAAGAAAGCTGGGGCAAGGCAATGTATGCCATCTTCGACCAAAAGATCGAAGAAAAACTGGTGCAACCCGTCTTTGTCATCGATTACCCGGTAGAGGTCAGTCCGCTTGCCAAACGCAAAACCGAAGACCCCCGTTTGGTGGAACGCTTCGAGTTTTTCATCAACGCGCGCGAAATGGGCAATGCCTTTAGCGAACTGAATGACCCCTTAGACCAAAAAGCCCGCTTCGAAGAGCAAGTAAAAGCGAGAGCGGCAGGGGATGACGAAGCGCAAATGATGGACGAGGACTATGTGACCGCGTTAGAATACGGACTTCCTCCCACAGGAGGTCTTGGCATAGGGATCGACCGCATGGTGATGCTCTTTACGGATAGCTACTCTATCAGAGATGTTTTGCTGTTCCCCACCATGAAGCCAAAAGCGTGATGAAAACCCCGATAACGGATGCGATCAACCGATATAAAGAGCATATTTCGTTTCATACCCCCGCGCATTGCGGGGTTCTTTCTCCATACGATATTACGGAGTTATCCTATAGCGGCAATCTTTTGTCGCACGAAGGCGTAATAAACGAAAGCGAACAACTCGTATCGAAGGCCTACGGGGCGGAATGTACGCTTTTTGTCACCTCGGGCGCAACGATCGCGCTGCACGCCGCAATGGCCGTTTTTTGGGGAGAAACCTTTCTTGTACTGGGCGCGGCGCATAAAGCTATATTTTCGGGGTTGCGTCTCTTTGCGAAAGACGCCTTTTATCTTGACGAATATGCTTTGTTGGAAAAAGCGCTAAAGGATATCCGACCCCGCGCCCTTATCGTTACATCTCCCGACTATTTCGGAAACACACTCAACTTGAATAACATAAGCGTCTTATGCGCGCGGCTCGGCGTTGCCCTTATCATAGACGCCGCACACGGCGCGCATTTTCCCTTTTGTAGTAAATTGCCCTATTCGGCTACCTTTTACGGCGATTTGGTTATCCATTCTTTGCATAAGACGATGCCCGTACTTACAGGCGGCGCCGTATTGCATTGCAAAAAAGAGTATTATGAAAAAGCGGTGTTTGCGATGGGAGAGCTGCACACCTCCAGTCCGTCTTATCCCGTTATGCAAAGTATCGAGGCGGCTGTTGCGGCAATGGAACAAGACGGCGAACGGTTGTGGAGCGAAGTGCTAGACGAGGTACATAAGTTTGCCAAAGGGTTATCTTCGCCTTATCGCTACATCAAAAACGACGACCCGTCAAGGCTGGTTATTGCCTCCCCTTACGAGGGCGCGGAAGTTGCAAAAGCATTGGAAACAAAGGGCATTTTTTGCGAAATGAGCTACGAAGACACGGTTGTGTTTATCGTCAACCCATACAATGCCGACAAACTACCGATGCTGCAAAACGCACTTGAAAGAATAGGCGGTCTAAATGATTGTAAACAACAATTACAATTTCCTTTTTATGGAACGCCGCGAAAACTGACAATAAGGGGTGTGTGCAAGAGAGTATCTTTGCAAGATGCAATCGGAAAAACGCTTCATCGTGAGATAGGATGTTATCCTCCGGGGGT
>JAQVTZ010000037.1 GCA_028699795.1 Clostridia bacterium
ACGATATTGGCGGCTGCGGCACGCGCTCTGCGAAGGTCGCCTTTGCGGTGAGGACCGTCCAAAATCATTTGGTCGCCGGTGTAAGCGTGAATCGTGCTCATGATACCGCTTTGGATGGGGGCGAGGTCATGAAGCGTCTTTGCCATGGGGGCAAGGCAGTTGGTGGTGCAGGAAGCCGTAGAGATAATGGTGTCTTCGGGCTTAAGAATGTTTTCGTTAACAGAAAACACAACGGTGGGAAGGTTGTTACCTGCGGGTGCGGAGATGACAACTTTTTTGGCGCCGGCATCGATGTGCGCTTGCGCCTTTTCTTTTGAGGTGTAAAAACCCGTACATTCTAATACGACATCTACGCCGATTTCTTTCCAGGGAAGGTCTTTGGCGTCCTTCATCGCATAAATTTTAATTTCTTTGCCGTTCACTTCGATTGCGCCGTCTTTGGCGACAACGGTGTTACCTAAAGCATATCTGCCTTGCGCCGAATCGTATTTGAGAAGATGCGCGAGCATCTTGGAATCCGTAAGGTCGTTAATCGCTACTATTTCGTAACCCTCGGCTTGAAACATCTGTCTAAAAGCTAGTCTGCCGATTCTGCCGAATCCGTTTATCGCAACTCTAACATTTGCCATAATTATTTTATCCTCCATATTTATATTAGTTTGTTACTAAAAACATTTTATACTTATTGTGCCAATTATGCAACCATTTTTTTCCTATAGCGGAATTATAGCGCTTATAAAATTAAAGTAAAATGCCCCTATCATTTATTTTACCACCAAATTGATGATTTTATCGGGAACATAAATTACTTTTCGTACGGTTATATTTTGGAGCAAACCGAGCGTGTCGACAGCTTGCAGTACCTCGTCTTGTGTAGCGCCCCTTGCCACTTGTACTCTGCCGCGCACTCTGCCCATAATCTGTACGGGAAGCTCTACGGTGTCGCTTACCAGTTTTTCGGGGTCGTAAACGGGAAAACGCCCGCGGTCAATTTTTGCGCCTTTGTTGATGGTTTCGTACATCTCGCTTGTGATATGCGGCGCAATCGGATTGAGTAAAAGCAATATCGTATTGACTTCTTTTAAGGTTGTTTTTCCGCGCGCAGTAATGGTATTGAGCGCGGTCATGATCGCAGCAATCGCCGTGTTGAACTTGGTGTTTTCGTAATCGTCACCAACTTTTTTGATAAGCGCATCCAGATTGAGATCCGAGGTGTCGCAGTTTTTTACAAGCATATCTTGAAGGTTCCACAGTTTGGCAGTAAACCGTGCGCATCCTTTGATGCCGTCGGGAGACCAAGGCGCGGGCTTTTCGTAATCGCCGATAAACAAAATAAATATCCGCAATACATCGGCGCCGTAATGGTTGACAACATCGTCGGGATTGACAACATTGCCGCGGGACTTACTCATCTTTTCGCCGTCGGAGCCCAATATGAGACCTTGGGCAGAACGCCGTTTATACGGCTCGGGGTAGGTTACCACGCCGATATCGTATAAAAACAAATTCCAAAAACGCGAATAAATAAGGTGTCTGGTGACATGCTCCATACCGCCGTTGTACCAGTCTACCTGTCCCCAATACTTATAGGCTTCGGGGTCGACTGGCGCGAAATCGCAATGCGGACTCATGTAACGCAAAAAATACCAAGAGCTTCCCGCCCATTGCGGCATGGTATCCGTTTCGCGTGTGGCGGGACCTCCGCAGAGGGGGCAGATTGTACGCACCCAGTCTTTGCATTTAGAAAGAGGGGAGGAGGCGTCGTCCGTAGGGTTGAAATCCTCTAAATCGGGAAGGCGCAACGGCAAATCCTTATCGGGCACGGGTACTTGTCCGCATTTGGGACAGTTAATAATGGGGATAGGCTCGCCCCAGTAGCGTTGACGGTTGAACGCCCAATCCTTCATTTTGTAATCCGTTTTGGGCTTGCCGATATTATGAGCATCCATGTAGTCGATAATTTTGGGGATAGCTTGTTGGACGGGCAACCCATTGATGAGAGGAGAGTTGACCATAATGCCGCCGTCTTTTGCCGCGTACGCTTCTTGTGTCACATCGCCGCCCGCAATCACTTCAATGATGGGAAGCTCGAATTTTTTTGCAAAATCCCAGTCTCTTTGGTCGTGCGCGGGTACTGCCATAATGGCGCCCGTGCCATAATCCATCATGACATAGTCTGCCGTAAAAACGGGTATTTCGGTACCCGTTAAGGGGTTAATGGCAACCAAACCTTCCACTTTTACGCCTGTCTTTTCTTTCGCCATATGGATGCGGTCAAATTCGCGCTTGGTCTTTGCTTGCGCTTGGTAAGCTTCGATTTCGTCCAAATTGACGATGTCTTTTTTGTATTGTTCGAGCAAGGGGTGTTCTGGCGACACGACAAGGAAGGTCACGCCGTAAATGGTATCGGGGCGTGTCGTATAGACCACCAAGGGGTAGTCTTCGCCGCTTGTTTTAACCTTAAAGACAAGCTCGGCGCCAGTGGACTTGCCAATCCAGTTTTGTTGCTCTATTTTGATTTTATCCGGGAAGTTGACTTGGTCCAACCCTTGCAAAAGCCGTTCGGCGTATTCGCGAATTTTAAGAAACCATACATCTTTATCTTTTTGGATGACTTCGGTGCCGCACCTGTCACACACGCCGTTTTGACTTTCTTCATTGGCGAGAACCACTTTACAGTTGGGACAAAAATTGACATAGGTGTTGGATTTATACGCCAAGCCTCTTTTAAAAAGCTGTATAAAGATCCACTGTGTCCATCTGTAATACTCGGGGTCGGTGGTGTCTATCACGCGGGACCAGTCGAAGCTGTAGCCTACTTTTTTGAGTTGGGCAATGAACTTAATAATATTGGCATCGGTCACTTTGCGCGGATGTTGTTTGGTGGCCATTGCAAAGTTTTCGGTAGGGAGACCAAACGCATCGAAGCCGATAGGGAAAAGCACATTGTACCCCTCGAGTCTTTTTTTGCGCGCGATGACTTCCATTGAGGAAAACGCGCGGATATGGCCTACATGAAGCCCCGCTCCGCTGGGGTATGGGAACTCGATAAGCCCGTAAAACTTAGGTTGATTGGGGTCTTCAGTTACCTCAAAAAGCTTATTGTCGTACCAATATTGTTGCCACTTTTGCTCTACCGCTTTAAAATCGTAATCTTTTGCCATAATACACCTGTTTAGGAACCTCTATTATAGACTCTTTAATAAGAAATCTATGTATTAGAATACCACAAGCACCCTATTTATGCAAATATTTACCAAACATTCTTATTCTATGCGAATGTATGATTCTCTAAGTGAATTTTTAAAAGAAGTTCCAAAATGACTTTTGTTGCGGCATCGCAGTAAAGTTCAGTCAAAAATATCCAACAGGAGTTTTGTTATTGACCTTTATATTTATTATATTGTATAATAAAGCAAATGAATAAAAAAATATTCTCTAAAAAGACTCTTTTTGCGGCGATGGCGCCCGTGATCGCTTTTTTGTTGATTGTCGCGCTTGTTACCGCTACCGCGTTGCTTGCCAATACAGGCAAAGTGCAAGTAAAGGGTATCATCGGGAGAGGGGAGAACGGCGAGGCGACGGGAGTCATTTCCGATGCGCCTTTTCAGTATGAAGCGGTAACGAGAACCGCTTTTGTTTTTGACTTCGAAAAGTTTTTGGCTGTCGTTTTCATGAAAGATATTATCGATAGCACCAACGCGATGGGCATCAGTTTGGCGCAACAGTGGGGAACCATTGTGATAGACGCCTTCCGCAGGGCGAGAGTGCCGTCCGAAAAACTGTTGGCGTTTGGCAAATATCTTGCAAACACCGCGGACGAGTTTAGCCAAGAAGTGTTTCATGAGGATCCCGAAAAGGCAAGTTTGGTTGTAGTGATTTGGGCATTGCTGAACGAAGACCCCCAAGGAGACTTATTGTATCAAGTGGCGGGCGCGGTCGATTGGGTTGCCCTTTATAACGAAATGATAACAGAAACAGGGTTAAATCCCGAAGAGGCGGGCAGGGTGCTGTACCAACTTGCGCTTGCGCTTGCAGAAGGGTCTGACAAACAGCTCATTGCTGACTTGGGCGAGCGAAGTTTTGTGGTTTTGTTTTCGCAAACTATGGTTGCCGCGACAGAGATATCGATGCTTACTTCGGGCAGCACGCTTGCCTCGGCAAGAATGGTCGCCGAAGTTTTGTATGAGTTGGGCGCCGAGTATAGGAATATTATCGAGACTTTCGGCATCGAAAACCTCAATAACTTATTCGGTAGCGTGTATCTGGACGAACTGCTTGCGGACACCAATTACAGCGACCATGTATTGTCGGCATTTACGGAATCCAAAGAGTTGTTCGGGTTTGCAGTAGCGTTTCTTAGCGAAATGTTTACCGTGCTTGATAACCAAATTGCCTACTCCTATTACAACTATTTGCACGAAGAAAACAGCAATCAAGCGTATGCCGAGTGCGCCCTTATTCTTGCCGCGGCGATAGAACAAGGTCTAGACTACGCTTATGGCGTTACGGGACTAGACGAAGTTGCATTGGGGCTCAAGATTGCAGGTATTAACGCCCACCTCAACCTTGTTTCCGAGCCCGAAGCGGATTATGAGCAGAAGTTAATAGAAGAAACTGCGGAAATTACAAGAGCATACGGGAAACTAATACAACTGACGGAACTGGAGGCGGAAGCAAGCGCAGCCGGATACGAGGAGTTTCTTAAAAATCCAAAAAAAGTGCAAGAGATTGCGGATTGCGCCCAAGAGGTGTTGGGGTATGCGCCCAACATCGAAAGAGGCGCCAAGACGGCATCCGCGCTGATACTATTCAGCTACTTATCGTATTTAATCGTACCGACGGAATAACGGAGGACTAAGGTGATTCGTGCCGAAAATATTACAAAAACTTTTAACAATAAGCTCACCGTGCTAGACGGCGTCAGCTTGCAAATCGAAAATGGCGATTTTGTGTCGATAACGGGCGCATCGGGCAGTGGCAAGTCTACCTTGCTCAGTATTTTGGGCGGTATAGACAAACCTACTTCGGGCAAGGTGTTTTTGGACAAAGTCGAAATTTCGGCGCTTGCAGAAAAAGAGCTTGCGAAGCTCCGCCGTACCAAAGTGGGGTTTGTCTTTCAGTTTTTCAATCTCGCGCCTTATCTTACCGTGCTCGAAAATATCATGTTGCCCGTTATTTTGGACGGGAAACAGACCAAACATTTCGCAAAAAAAGCCGAAGACCTTATGGAATACTTAGGCATTACCGCGCAAAAAGAGAAATTACCCTCTACACTTTCGGGCGGCGAACAGCAGAGAGCGGCCATTGCTCGGGGACTTATTTTCGGCCCCGAAGTCATTTTTTTAGATGAGCCTACCGGCAATCTGGACAGCAAGACAAGCAGAGAGACCATGGAGTTGCTTGCCAAAATCAATGCGGACACGGGTACGACTATCGTACAGGTTACCCATAGTATGACAAACGCAGGGTTCGGCAACCGCATCATCGAGATACAGGACGGACAAATCAAAGCATGAAAGCGTTGTTTAGGCACACCTTGCGCAGCGCTGCCGACAGCAAAGCGCAGGTTTTTATCATTATATTGACGGTTGCCGTCGTTACTGCGATGATTTTCGCATCCTTTTCCATATCGGATGTTTTTTATAATCTCAATATGATCGAAAACGACCGCGTCGCGCAAGGCGCCGACATGCTGCTAGGGAGCAACGGCAGCGCGTCCGAATTTTTCAGCAGGGCCCGCGTAGACAGTGTGCTAAATAAAACCCCGCAAGATATTGCCCGTACAGAGTATTTTCTTAAATTCACCACGGTAATCAAGTATGAAAACGCAACCAAAACCGTGTTGTTGGAGGCAACAGACCTTAACGAGTATGTAGAAAAGCACGATTTGCACTATGTCGAGTACAGCGAAAACAAAACGGGAATTATGCCCGCAATTATCGGGAAAACTTTTTCCGATACGACGGGATTGCACGCGGGCGATACCATCGAAGTTTATATCGCTTCTTACGACAAATATATCGATATGGTAATAACTTATGTTGCGTCCGATGAGGGTATATTTAAGTCCGCTGTTAACAACAATATTTTGGTGGATTTTTCCGCGGTAGGAAATTACGGCATGGTAAGCGCGGTGTATCTCACTTTTACGGATGCCGCATACTTCACCCAATACCAAACCGAATTCCAAGCAATATTGCCTGCGGTAAGTTGTCGTGAAGGCAATAATTATAGCGCGGTAAAGGATATCGTATTTAACAATACATTACTGTTTGGAATCGGGTTGCTGTTTATCGTCGCAACAATGGGACTGATTTTGCTGACTTCTTACATGATTGTCGCGCGCAAAAGAACGCGTGAAATGATTGTCTTTAAGGCAGCGGGAGCCTCGCCCGCAATTACCGCGCTCATTATGCTTTTAGAGGTTGCGGTCTATGCGTCGGCAGGCGCCATCATCGGCACGGCACTGGGCAGATTTGCCATGCAACTGATTGTTAACAATATGTTACCTTATGGCAAAGACCTTATTTCCTATGAAATTTGGAAGTATGCGGTAAGTCTTATTATCGCGTTTTCAGTAACCATAGCGGCGTCTTTGGCCCCCATAATCGCGGTAAGCCGAAAGACTATCCGAGAGCTTAACGCGGACAGCCCCAGGCTTGCCAAGCCTCCCAAGCCTCTTGTTTGCGGCATCCTTACGCTTGTTGCCGCGGGCGCGCTTGCGGCAACTATTTTCTTGAAAGGTATTTGGGTTGCCGTCCTTAGCATCGCGGATATTGTCTTGATTGTCGTTTGGGTGTCTTATGCCGCCCCGTTCGCGCTGAAAGCGGTTGCCGCCGTTTTGCGAAAAATCCATCCTGTGGGAGGCTTCGGGTTGGGGACAATGACCCTGAACCGCAGTAAGGCGATGCGCACAATCACCGCGTTGGTTGCCGTCATCATTGCGTTTTCTTTTATGGTGGTACAAATCGTTGGCCTTGTGAAGTATGCCGTTACCCCGTTTTCGGACAGATACAGCGCGGATGCCGTGGTGTTGGTTTCCTCTCCGCTAACCGAAGAACAAAGGTTTGAATTGGTAGAAAGCCTCCATGTCGAGGGTGTGGAGGAAGTCGGCTTAATGAATGGCGCAAGTTTCGAGTTGCCGCGGAGCAGAATGGATCTTACAGCTAGCGAAAAAGCCTTTTCGCTATATGGTGTCGATAATTTATGGATGCTGGAGCATTGCTCGTCCCGCTTGAGCGAGGGGACGGCGGAGCGTTGGCGCGAAACGCAAAATCCTATTGTGCTAAGCGAAGATATGATGATAAGACTGGGTTATGCACTAGGCGATACCGTATCGTATAAAACGGTATCCGAAGATTATGACGACAAAGAGTTTATTTTCACGATTGTGGGCGTCGACCATACAATAACAAGGTATGACAGAATCGGGTATACGAAATTCGATATTATCAAAGATATTTCAACAGGCTGCACCTGTTTTGTAGATTATTTGCAGGGAGCCGACCAAGACGCCGCGCTGTTGGGTTTAATTCGCACGGTAGACGCCCAAAATATAGAGCGTAGTTTTGTGCTTACATTCGACGAATGGACGGAAGCAGAGAGTACGGGTATCGAAGGAATTATCGGCATATTGAGTATTGTACAATATGCGATTATCGCGGTTAGTTTGATTGGGATTGTCAACATTTCGGTAGTAACCGTGTACGACAGAAAATCGGAATTGGAGCTGTACCGCCTGAGCGGTCTTTCGCATAGGGGATATGTCGCCTTTTCGGTGTCAGAGGGCCTGTCGGTCTCGCTTGCGGGCGGACTTGCCGGGTTCGCGGTTTGTACCTCGCTAAACGCATTGTTGCCGGTGTTTGTGGGTATCGTCGATAAATATCTGCATTTTGGTATAGTGTCCGCGCTTTCGGCGTATATTACGGTTGCGGGGGCGTTTGCATTTGCGGCATGCTGGATGATGATTGCGGCAGTCGGCAGAACACACGGACTAAAAACGCTTAACGAGCGGTTCTTAACTTAGGGAAGCATATATTGTTTTCCCGTACTGTTGCAAAACAGTACTTGTTGTGATAAAATATCAAAATCAAGTATGCAGTACGGCACCCGCTTTTTTGCGGTAAGGAGTCTCTTTTGCAAAACGAAAAGAAAACGAGAATCAAAAAGCCCGTGTACAAGAAAACCAATCTTTTTCTCTACTTAATTCTGATACTGGGCAGTCTGCTGTTGAGCCTTATCTTTCGCGCGCGAATGGTAGGACGCAAAGACTTAAAAACCGTAAGAGCGATCAAAGGGCCCGTACTTGTTATTGGCACACATCACTCTCCTATTGATTTTTTGTTTATGACACGCATGCTGTTTCCCAAGCGGATAGGGTTTGTGCTTGCCGCCAACCTCTATTATGACAAGCGTTATTCGTGGGCCATTCGCCTGATGCGCAACGCAATTCCCAAAAAACAGTTTGCGGCGGATTTCGAGTGCGTCAAATCCATCAAAAAAATGATAGAAAACGGCATTAGTGTCGGGCTTTATCCAGAGGGTAGAGTATCGGTAGACGGCACCGAATCGTATGTGGGCGCCAATATTGCCAAACTTATCAAATGGCTTAAGGTGCCCGTTGTACTGGTAAAAAACAGCGGCGCATATCTATCTATGCCGAGATTCAATCTGAAGTTTCATGTCGGCAAAATCGAGCTCTCGGCAAAGCGGATATTTACAAAAGAAGAAACCGAAACCATGTCTGCGTCCGAGATACACAAGGTATTGCAGAGCGAATTTAAGTATAACGAATTCGAATATCAGCAAGACAGACATATCGCTTTTTTGGGCAGACGCCCCGCACTTGGGCTGGACAGGCTTTTATATAAGTGTCCAAAATGCGGCGCCGAATTTAAAATGGAAGCGGAATTGGACAAACTTAAGTGCACGGTTTGCGGCAATACCGCTACCATAGACTCTTACGGTGCCATTACCGCGCAAGAAAACGGCGTATGCTACCCAAGGGTAGACCTTTGGTATAAATATCAAAAAGAGGAACTCCAAAAAGAAATAGAAGCGGCGGATGATTATACGCTCACTTGTGAAGTGGGACTTGCGGTAAACGACGAAGAGAGCGGTATGTTTCACAGTATCGAACGCGGCACGCTGACGCTTTCCAAGCAAGGCTATCTCTACCAAGGAGAATCGGGGCAAACGCTGGCATTTTCGATAGCGTCTACGCCTTCTATCGCTTTTGTGGTGGGGACCTCTATCGATTTTTTCCGCGACAATACGATATACAGATTTTGTTTCGACAAAATTTTTATGTCTACCAAATACAACATCGCGACAGAACTTTTACACCAAAAATATTTCAAAGAACCAAGCAAAGACTAACGAGGAGACTGATATGGCAACGAATGTGATGGACACGCTGAGGGCGCGCGGGCTGATACGGCAAACCGTTTACGAAGACGAATTATACCAAAAACTCGGGAAAGAGAGTATGTCTTTTTATGTAGGGTTCGACCCGACCGCAGACAGTTTGCATGTGGGGCACTTCCTTGTTCTAATGGCAATGAGTCATATGCAAAAAGCGGGGCACAAGCCTATCGTGCTGTTGGGCGGCGGTACGGCGATGGTAGGCGACCCTTCGGGCCGCACCGATATGCGCTCGATGATGACCAAAGAAACAATCGCGAACAATGTGGCAAGATTCCGCGAACAAATGTCCAGATTTTTCTCGTTCGAGGGCAAAAACGCCGCCGTAATGGTCAACAATGCGGATTGGTTGTTAAATTTGAATTATATCGAGTTTTTGCGCGATGTGGGCGCGCACTTTTCGGTCAATCATATGTTGTCGGCAGAGTGCTTTAAATCCAGAATGGAAAAGGGCCTGAGCTTCTTAGAATTTAACTATATGCTGATGCAAAGCTACGATTTTTATGTGCTCTACAAAAAATACGGATGCTTGTTGCAATGCGGAGGCGACGACCAATGGTCCAACATTTTGGGCGGGGCAGACCTCATCCGCAAGAAAGAAAGCGTCACCGCTTATGCCATTACTTTTGCCTTACTGACGACTTCCGAAGGCAAAAAGATGGGAAAAACACAAAAGGGCGCGCTTTGGCTGGACAGCAAAAAGACAAGCCCCTATGAGTTCTTCCAGTATTTCAGGAATGTGGACGACAACGATGTCGAAAACTGCTTAAAGTTTTTAACATACCTGCCGTTGGACGAAATTAAAGAATTGTGCTCCCATTATACCGAAACTACGGTAGACGGCGCGGTGGTAAGAAGCTACGACAAGGCGATTAACAAGGCGAAAGAAAGACTTGCCTACGAAGTCACCAAGATTGTACACGGCGAAACCGAAGCACGAAAAGCTATGGAGATGGCAAAAGGCGCGTTCGGTGACGGCAACGAGATGCCCGAAGCGAGTCTGCCCTCGGGAATCACTAAAGTTGTGGACCTTATGGTCGCCCTTAAGATTGCTCCTTCCAAAGGAGAAGCAAAAAGATTGATTGGCGGCGGTGGCGTGACGATAGACGATACCAAAATCGACTCTATCGATGCCGAACTCACCCCGTCTCAGCTTGCAAAAGGGTTTATCCTACATAAAGGCAAAAAGACGCATCTCAGGGTCAAACCCTAATGGAAGATTATCTTACGATAGACGGCGAAGCCGAATACGGATTTGAAGTGCATCGTAGCCGATTTCTTTGCCGCATGGCGCATACCGAATGCCTTGTAGACGGATTAGAGTTTGTCGCAGACATCAAAAAACGGTATAACGACGCCACACACAACTGTTATGCCGCAATCGGGTCGCCCCTCTCTAACGAGCAAAAATTTTCCGACGACGGCGAACCGTCGGGTACGGCGGGGCAACCTATCTTAAATGTATTGGTAAAAAACAGATTATATTGCGTAACGGCGGTTGTTACCCGATATTTCGGGGGAATCAAGTTGGGCGCGGGCGGACTGGTAAGCGCGTACACGAAAGCCGTCGCCGAATGCGTATCACAGGCAAACATCATACAAAATAAATGGTCGGCAATTTACCGCGCGGAGTTATCTTATAGTGAGTATAAGACAGCCGAAAAGCGTCTTCGCGAAGAAGGTGTCAAAATAGAAGATATCGAGTACGGCGAGGGCGTCAAATTGCGGCTTGCCGTGCCCCAAAGCAAGAGTGAAACGCTGAATACCTATCTAAGCGCGCTGACACAAGGGGGAGAGAGGCATGCGTTTGTTAAGAATGAGTATGTATATTATTAGTGTGGAGTGAGGAGTGTGAAGTGTGGAGTGAAGGAAAAATAAAAATTACAAATTACAATGTACAAATTACAAATATGGTTGAGGTGATTCTATGAAAAAAACACTTGTGGCAAACAAAAAAGAAAAACCGGATTTTTCCAAACTTGGGTTCGGCAAATACTTTACAGATCATATGTTGGTTATGGATTATAAGGATGGAGCGTGGCAAGAGCCCGAAATTATACCTTACGATTCATTCCAACTGCCTCCTTCGACAACCGTGTTACATTACGGACAGGGTATTTTCGAGGGCATGAAGGCATACAAAACCAAAGAAGGCAAAATTACTTTGTTCCGCCCTTACGAGAATTTCGAGCGGATGAACCGCTCGGCAAAAAGGCTGTGCATGCCCGATTTAGACGGCAAACTGATAGTAGAGTGCCTTAAAGAACTTCTTAAAATAGAAGCGGATTGGATCCCCACAGACCCCGGAACCTCTCTCTACATAAGACCCACGATGGTAGGTACTGACCCTCAATTGGGCGTACATCCTTCGCATACTTATAGATTCTTTATCATATTGTCGCCCGTTGGCAGTTACTATGCGAATGGCCTCAAACCCACCAAAATTATGGTGGAAGAAGAATATGTGCGCGCTCCTATCGGGGGCACGG
>JAQVTZ010000038.1 GCA_028699795.1 Clostridia bacterium
TCGAGCAATCTAAATGCCTTTTCGCGTATGATTTCGGAGGCAAGAAAGCGCACACTTCTATCCGTATACATTTCATCGGGGAACAGCTTCTCGCCTACGCCTATCAATTTTTTTAATTCTGCAATAAGCGGCGCGATATTTTTGCCGCGCAACGCGGAAATCGGCACCACCGCGGCAAGTCCTTGTAACTCCGAAATCCCCGTAAGGATTTCGCCCACTCTTTCACGCGTAATGTGGTCTATTTTATTGACGGCAACGACAACTTTTTTGCCGCCTTCTTCGATATAACGGCAAATGTTCGCTTTATCTTCGCGGGACAACCCCTTTTCGCCGTCTACCAAATAGATAACGGCATCCACGCTCTCCAGTGCCGAAGTGACCGAGCGCATCATAAACTGTCCCAAGGCGTTTTTGGGCGCGTGCAACCCCGGAGTATCCACAAAAATAAACTGATAATTGTCTTCGTTGCGCACACCGAGAATCTTATTGCGTGTGGTCTGCGGCTTCCAACTAACGATAGAAACCTTTTCGCCCACAAGCGTATTGATAAGCGTAGATTTCCCCGCGTTGGGACGCCCCAATATCGCGATAAATCCTGTATGTTGTTGCTGTCTTGCTTGAATATCCTCATCTTTGACTTCACGGGTCAAACCTGCGGCGGCAAGTATCATTTCTTGGGACCTTTCCATAACTTCGGCATCCTCTTTCTTTTCGTGGTCGAATCCCAAAAGATGCAACAGTCCGTGAGCAGTAAGAAATCCAAGCTCGCGGGACAACGAATGCCCGTATTCTTCCGCCTGCTCTTTCGCCCTCTCGAGGCAAATATAAACTTCACCCAGCATCACGCAACCCGATTCGGGGTTGATGTCAGCGGGATATGCCTCTTTTACAAACGGAAAAATAACCTTCTCTAGCGAAGGAAACGAAAGCACATCCGTTACTTTCTCAACGGCTCTGCTGTTTGTATTAAGCGCAAGCATCTCTTCTTCAGATATCAACCCAATTTCGGCTTCGACATCGTGTTCGGCGACACCAAAATACTTAAAAACCGCTTTCGCGGCAAGCAAAACTGCGGATTTGTGGCTGTTTTCACAATAGATATTTATCATTTGGTTTCCTTTGCAAGATTTATTTTTTATCCGTATTCGGCTTACCGTAATCGATTCGCGCGTGATACATATTGGGGATTGCTTCCACCAGCGTGTCTTCTATAATTTGCAAGTCTTTAAAGGTAATGGCACACTCCGAAAACTGGCCAAGATCCAACTTATCTTTGATAAGATCGTGTATTAAGTTTTTGAATTCTTTTTCGTTGGTATACCCCCTCGCGCGGGTGGCCGCCTCTACGGTATCTACAATCATGATAATTGCCGATATTTTGGAGGAGGGCTTGGGGTCGTTATAGCTGAACTCCTGTTTGTCTAAATCGTCTTCGGTAAAAGTTTGCGCTTTATACAAGAAGTAGTTTACGGGGGTGGTACCGTGATGCTCGTGTGCGACATCCGCAATAATATCTGGTAGACCCGCCTTTTTTATGAGTTTGTTACCCGCTTGTGTGTGATTCGTAATCATAGACACACTTACTTCGGGGATAAGGTCGTCATGAGGATTATACCCCTTTTGGTTTTCGATAAAGCATTCGGGATGCTCCAATTTTCCCACATCGTGATAGTAAGCGGCCGCCTTGGCAAGCTGCGCGTCTTCGCCGATTGCATCCGCGCAAAGCTCTGCTAAATTACCTACAACAAGGCTATGGTTAAATGTCCCCGGCGCTTCTTTGGAAAGTCTGCGCAAAAGAGGAGACTCGACCGAGCTTATTTCGCTGATACGGAAAGTCGTATTCAGTTTAAATACAACTTCGAATACGGGCAGAATCACCATATAAAGCGCAACCGATAAAATCGCGGCAAGAAATGCCCAAAGCGAAGAAAACAATGCGTTTACAATATCAAAATTTGTACCGGTTGCGACCAAACTGACAAGAAATGGTATTACCGAAGACAACAAACCGACCAGCGCGCCCAATGCGATAAACTTAAACCGAGTATTCTCTTTTTCTAAATATGCGATCATAAAAATGCTTGCCACAATTGATGTGATAACCGATGCCGAACTCTCTATTACGCTTTCGAAACCAAATACAAGGATATAAGTAAGGAAAAATGCTTGACTAAGCAAAATGCTTGTAATAATGCCGACTCTTTTGTCTATCAGCGTGGCAACCAGCAAAGACGAAAGCATCAAAGGAACAATATAGATGTTCACCAGTTGCCCGAATACCAAACCGCTGATAAAGGTAATGGCGGCAGACACAGCAAGCACGGGCAAAAACTTGCGACTGAGCACATTGCCTTTGTGCACAAAAAGCGTATACACCAGTATGGTCGAAAACAAAACTGCCATAATACAGGATACAAGGAACATTTGCAAAAGCGAAGCGCCCGAAAAGAACTCTTTTGCCGAGCCCAGTTCATCGAAACGAGATAGCCTGATAATAACTGCAAGTATAATCGATATCATCGCGATAAACGCGCCTCGTTTGGCATTTATTTTGCGATTCGATGCGGATTTTTGCAATAAATTCTTTTGTCCCGCTTTAGGATGATCGGCTTTAGTTTGTTTCATGGTTACTCCTTATGGGAGGTTTTTTTATAAGTTTGTTTAACGCGGCCGCACAGCGACCTGCGTTTCTATTTGATAGTATATACTTAATACCGTATTTTTGTCCAGTCTTTTTACCAAATACCACCATTTGACGGGTTTGCCGTCTTCGGGTAAAGTTGATGATAAAACCTCAAAATTTTCCAAAACCAGTTGTTCTTGATGGGTTTTAAAATCGAAATAGGTCTCTTGCTCGCGTGTTTCATAATAAGTTGTTTTAATGATCTTGAACGGCAATATGTTGGAGCATAATATTACCCTTATTTCTGTATCGTAGGATACAAAAGAAGATTGTTTTTTGTACAAAAGACTAGGCAATTCTATTACGGTTTGTGTTTCTTTGGCTCCCGTTCTTACCTTGCTCATCATGATATGTGGATAAAAGATATGGCGTTGATAAAAGACATTGGCGACTACCTCGCCCATTGCTCTTACGGGCACCTGATTGCCTTCGGCGTCGATCATAAACGCATCGATAAGAATGTCGCCTTTCCGCACCGTGTCACCCTTTTTCACCGCCGCAGTGCCTTGTACAACAACCATTCGTTCAATGACACAGTCTTCGTTTGCGACAAGCGGCGCGGGAGTATCCGTATCGATAATTTCGGTATGGGGAAGTTCTTCTATCACCGAAATTTCCAGCGTCGTACCTTTGCGTACGACCGACGCGCCCGCAATCCCGTCCAAGGCGACTGTTGCTTTTTCAATTGCCTCCATGTCAGGCGATGCGAAAACAACGGGTAACGAGATGCCTGTCGCGGCGATAATATCGTTTTCGTTCACTCTTTCCGCGCCTAAAACTCTGATGCGCGTAAGCATGGTAGAGTAGATAACAATCAGTGCCAATCCCACGATAATGCCAGCCCACATCCCAAAACGCATCAAGAGGCGTTTCCCGTCCGTCTTCCACCCTCTTTCCGACAGCACGGAATATTTCACATTTTTTTTGTCCATAGTCTTAAAAGCAATTTCTTTTTCCCGTTTGTCGATAGTAAAGACCAACCTGTTGCCTTTTTCCTGCACCGGTTTGAGAATGCGTACATCGACGGCATTAAGAGCATTTATAACAAATACGGGCGGCGCTTCCGCCCTAATCCTTGTCTTTTCCATCACTCCTCTCTCTCTATGGAGCCGATTTTGCCTACAATATAAATTTCGTAACGGTTGCACCGTGCAATTCTCATATCTTTGCCGAAAAGCACAAGTTTTCTCTTATTAAGACGAATCTCCATGCGCTCGGGAGCAAATGAGACGATACCGCGGTGCCCTTCTATTAAGACACCGACATCGTCGAAGATACTGATTCGGCTTCCTCCCGCAAAATTTTCGTGCGGCAAACAGAAGTTTGCCACAATCTCGTTCCAATAACCCATACCAAAATTATATGAGACGCGCGCGCCTATAATTCCCGTAGCGGATTGACTTATTTTTAACGATGTTGTATGATTAAATCGTATAATGATAAAATAAGTAGTATTGTTTTGGAGTTTTTATGCCTTTATCCCGCGAACAAGTCAACGCTTCCCGCAAATGGAATCTCAACAGCCTTTTCGAAACCGAAGAAGAGCTAGAAAAAGTTTATGCCGAAGTCAAAAAAGAAATTCCCGCTTTTGCGCGTTTCCATAAAAAACTTACCCCCGATAACGCTCATGTCTGTCTGGCTGAACTCAGCGGTGTTACCCGCCGTATCGAGCGGTTGTACATTTACGCCGCCCTCAGGCGAGACGAGAACACCACCGACCCCAAATATCAGGCGCTCAATTCACGCATGGAAATGTTGCTTGTCGAATTAAACAGCGCGACGAGCTTTATTATTCCGCAAATCTCCAAGTTTGCCGAAAAAGACCTCAGCGCCATGTCGGAGCGTCCGGAGTATGCCGACTATACGACGCTTCTCGATGCCGTTATCAGAGAAAAAAAGCATATTCTATCTGGCAAAGAAGAAAAACTGCTTTCCGAAATATCTTCCTTTTCCAGCGGATTCAAAGATGTGTTTTCCAATCTCGACAACGCCGACCTCACTTTCGAGCCTTTCACAGACCCCGAAGGCAACAGAATAGAACTGTCGCACGGCATGTACTCGTTTTTATTGCAGAACCCCGACGGCAAGATACGCAAACAGGCTTTCGAAAACTACTATCAATCTTATATCGCGCACAAAAACACGATTGCGGCGGCCTATGCCGGCAGCGTAAAAAAAGATTGCGCCCTCGCCAAAGTACGCAAATACAAAAACGCGCTAGACAAAGCGCTTCAGTCCGAAACAATCGACCCTAAGGTATACCATAATCTTATCAAAGCCGTACGCAAGGCAACGCCCGCGCTTCACGATTATGTAGCCTTGCGCAAAAAAGCTCTCGGATTTAAAAAAATGCACATGTACGACATGTATGTGCCGCTTACGCAAGAGTATAAACTGTCTATGGATTATGACGATGCCTATCAACTGGTCATCGAAGCCCTTGCGCCTCTGGGCGACAAGTACAAAGAAATTTTAACCGAAGCCTACGGCGGCGGCTGGATCGATGTAGAAGAAACCCAAAACAAACGAAGCGGCGCCTATTCTTGGGGGGCTTACGACGGTCACCCTTATGTATTGCTCAACTATCAGCGCACCGCGCACGATGTTTTTACCATCGCGCACGAAATGGGACACGCCATACACAGTTACAAGAGCAATCGCGCCCAGTGTTACAGCAAAGCGTCATACGAGATTTTCGTTGCCGAAATCGCAAGTACGGTCAACGAAGTTCTCTTACTCAAGCATTTAATTCAAACGGCGGAAGGTGAACAACGCAAGTTCTTGCTTACCTATTATTTAGATATGTTCCGCACCACGCTGTTCCGCCAGACAATGTTCGCGGAGTTCGAAAAGTTTACCCATGCGCAAATCGAAGCGGGCATCCCACTCACTTCGGAAAGCATGAGCGAACAATACCTTAAGCTCAACAAAAAATATTATGGCAAAGCCGTCACGCATGACGAACAAATCGCCCACGAATGGTCGCGCATCCCGCACTTTTATAACGCTTTTTATGTATATAAGTACGCAACGGGTATTATTTCGGCAATCAATATTGTCAGCAAGCTGTTAAAGGATGCGACCTTTGTCGAAAAATACTTCCGTTTTCTGTCCGCAGGCGGCTCGATGCGTCCGCTAGATATTCTTGCCTTGGCGGAAGTAGACCTCACGACCGAACAGCCCTTCGAGGTTGCCATGGCGGAGTTTCGCAATACCTTAGAGGAGCTAAAAAAAATAATATGAAAAAATTCTTTTTGGCGATAACCCTACTGCTAGTAACAGCCGTTATCGGAGCGGGCGCTTTCGCGGCAACCGAACACCGTGTCAATGAACGATACGGTTTTTATGCCGAAGCGCAAGGTGGCACTGCGGACGGATTAGAAAGGGTTTATTTGGCCGAAATCACCTTTAACAATCTCAATTTGCCGGACGGAAGTGTGGTACGCGCGCTTCAAGTCTATGTCGACAAAGAAAAATTGATACAAGGTCTTACGGGATTCGAGCGCGATATCCGTACGATAAGCGTTGATGCCGTATTGGGCGCATTGCAGACCGAATTTTCCGAAAAAGGGTATCAAGCGACTTACGAAGACGGTTTTTTAGAAATCACACTCCAAAAATATGACAGCCTTACCGACCTTTATCTTTCCGACGGCAGAACGGGTTACGAGAACGGAGGAAGAGAGGTGGCTCTCGATTGGGGATTTTGGTATAATACTTATTCTTATTCCGATCTCACCGTCTTTTCCGATATAAAAGATACCATTATCGAAAGCATCGCGCTGGAAGTAGAAAACATCGAAGGTATCAATCCCGAAGATATCGCGTTTATCTACAACTATGGCACCCATTACAGCAAAAGAACGATTGACTCCGATGCGGACAAGATATATTATTACAATAAGTTGGGCATCCAGGTCCATAAATTCGTGATGGACGAAACAACCTTAAACCGCGAATACACCATCTATCAACACGCGCCCAATGTCGTCACTTGGTATCTTTTGGCCATGCTGATTGTGGCTATCCCTGCGGCGGCGTTCACATTATACGCATACAAAAAGAAAAAGGAAGCCGATGGCGGCAAAGAGTAATTATGGCAGAAACCAACAATACACCTACAAAAACAATCAAAGTTTACCCCAACAGCTACGAAGCCGAACAGTACCTTTTGTGCTGTATTCTTTTGGACGGAATCGCGGCTGGCGACCTTTTGCCCTCCCTGAAATCCGAAATCTTTTATAACGAAAGACATCGTAAAATCTTTGAGGCTTGCCAAAAGTTGTTTTCTGCAAACCGCGCGGTAGATGTAATTACAGTAAACGACCAGATCGAGGCGGACAAAAAGACCGACCTCAATATGCTGGACTATCATGTAGAGCTTTCGGACAAGCTTCCGTCCGCGGCAAACTACAGAGAATATGTCGATATCCTCAAGCGCGACCATATGCATCGCGAAATCATCAGGATATGCAACGAAACGATAGAAATGGCTTACGCCAACAAAGATTACCGCGAAACGCTTACTGCGATAGAAGAAAAAATCTATAAACTTAATAGCAGTACGCATCGAAGCGAACTGATACATATTTCCGAAGCCTCGGGGCAGGTTGTTGCCCGAGTAGACGCTCTTTGCCGAGACAAAAACAGTTTCCGCGGCATCATGACCAAGTTTGCCCGTTTCGACCAAATCACCAACGGCTTGCAAAAAGGCGCGTTGGTCATTCTTGCGGCGCGCCCCTCGGTAGGTAAAACCTCTTTCGCGCTCAATATTGTATCCAACATCGCCTCGCAACCCGATTCCAAATCCGTCATCGCGGTGTTTTCGCTCGAAATGCCCTCGGTCCAACTGGCGCAAAGGCTACTTAGTGATATCGGTTCTATCCCGATGAACAGCCTCAGCAAAGGCACCACCCAAGACAGAGAACAAGAGTCCCTTATTGCCGCGCACAGCAAAATCTCCGAAAGCAAGGTATATGTAGACGATACCGCTCTTTCTTCCCCCGGCGACATCTTTTCGAAGTGCCGCAGGCTGTACGCTACTGAAAAGCGCATCGACCTTATCGTAATAGACTACCTCCAGCTTATGAAAGGCGACAGTGTTCGCTCTTCCGACAGCAAACAGAACGAAATCAGCGACATCAGCCGCATGATGAAAATCCTTGCCAAAGAAATGAACTGCCCCGTATTGGTGCTTTCGCAAATGTCGCGCGGCATCGAAAACAGAGATGACAAAACTCCAAAATTAAGCGACCTCCGCGAATCGGGCGCCATCGAGCAAGACGCCGACATTGTTTTGTTCCTCTCCCGCGAAAACGAAAACGACAAGGTAAGCAGCAATTACACCGTCTTTTTGGATATCGCCAAGCACCGCAACGGCGAGCTGGGTGTATTACGCTTTAATTGGGAAGGCCAATATGTCCGCTTTACCGAATCCACAGACCAATACATCAACAGAGACCTCCCCGTGAAGAAAACGAAAGGGATAAACGGTTAACCAAATACCAAATACCAAATTACAATGTACAAATTGGGAACCTCTATTTAGCCCCTTCGAGATTATTGGTATTCTATGTATTCATTATTGCTAGCAATTATTTATATCGCTTTTATCAGCCTTGGCCTGCCGGATTCGTTGTTGGGCTCGGCATGGCCGGTGATGTACCCCCAATTGGGCGTGCCGATCTCTTATGCCGGCATTTTATCCATGATTGTCGCAGGCGGTACAATCGTTTCGGGCTTAATGTCTGCCAGACTCACAAGAAGATTCGGCGCGGGGATTGTGACCGCGGTCAGCGTAATGATGACCGCCATAGCACTGCTCGGTTGTTCTTTTTCTAAACACTTCATCGTTCTATGTCTATGGGCAATCCCCTACGGACTCGGCGCGGGCGCCGTAGACGCCGCGTTAAATAATTATGTTGCTTTGCATTATGCCTCGAGGCATATGAGCTGGTTGCATTGTTTTTGGGGAATCGGCGCTTCGGTCAGTCCCTACATCATGGGCCACTTTCTTGCTACAGGATACGGATGGAGCGGCGGCTATCTTACCGTTGGCATTGTGCAAATCGTCTTAACAGCAATCCTATTTTTCAGTTTGCCCCTCTGGAAAAAACACACTGCAAATAAAGAAACCAAAAATCCGCCCGCAACAATCGGGCTTAGACAAGCTCTCAAAATTAAGGGTGTAAAATATATCTTAATCGCCTTTTTCTGCTACTGCGCTCTTGAGGTAACAACAGGCTTATGGGCAAGCAGTTACCTTGTGGGGTATCACACTATCGATGCCGAAACCGCCGCAAAATTTGCTTCATTATTTTATTTAGGAATCACCTTTGGGCGTTTTCTAAACGGCTTTATCGCCGATAAAGTCAAGGATAACTTGCTCATCCGCATAGGTATTATCATTGTAATGATAGGCGTTGTTTTGGTGGGTATTCCCACTATCGGCAAAGAAGGCGCCCTTGCGGGTCTTATTATCATCGGGCTTGGATGCGCTCCTATTTATCCTTCTATCATTCACGCTACCCCTATGAACTTCGGCCCCGAAAACTCGCATGCGATTATCGGAATCCAAATGGCAAGCGCCTATTTAGGTACTACCTTGATGCCCCCGCTTTTCGGGTTGATTGCAGACAAAATCAATATCGGTCTTTATCCTGTCTATCTGTTTCTATTCGCCGTTCTTATGCTTGCAATGTCCGAAATTCTTAACAGGACTATCTCCCGTAAGAATGTACAAAATACAAATCCGCTATAATATGACAAAAGACTTCCTTAATAATTGTTGCGAAAAAGGCCGCGCTCATGTATAATGGTTGATGTGCTAGACGGGGAGCCAGCGGTGCCCTGTAACCTGCAATCCGCTACAGCAGGGTCGAACGCCCGCCGAGGCATAAGCTATGGGATGCCGACGGTTATAAGGAATGTTGATATCAAGGTCTTGTGCAATCCCGTGTTGTGAACCGTGTCAGGGTTTGACCGCAGCAGCACTAAGCGATTAACGGGGTGTGCCACAAGGATGCTTTGAAGGAGTCACCTGTAACCGAGCCGATTCGGTAGTTTATGTCGGAGCGGGTGCACTTTTTTTCTATAAAAAAGCGGGAGTAGTTTGAAACTTGTTCCCGCTTCTTGTTTATTTCAAAGCTAGCGACTATTTATTTAACACTTTAACAATAGAAGAAATAATACCGCAAAGGATACCGGCTATGGGAAACACAACCCATCCCGGGTGCCAGCGGTTATACAAAAAGCCCAATATAAGAAAAACTGCCGTAGCAATTAACATAATTGTGCCACATACCGCATCTTCTATCCCTTTGAATTTTTCAGTTTGTTTGGTTGTGACAGGAACTTCGTCCTCGGGAAGCGGATTCACCTTATTAAATGCCTCCCATTGAATTCCCGAAAACACCACTAAGGTTATACCTATAATCAGTACGGCGAAGAACACGGGAAGAAAGATTGCAGCCGAAATATCATACGCCGATAACGCGACAAGAGGAATGACCGATGCAATAATGATACCGACACTTAACGATAACATGATTGCAAGCTTCTTGCCTTTCTGGTAATTTTCTTCGCTCAGCTCCGCGCTTCTTACCTTTCTTCTTAAACTAGTAAAAACCAACAACACCACAGCAATTGCCGTACAAAACAGCAATAAAGATACATAAATACCGTGACTGATATTGTTTACGGCAAGAGAAACGAGTACCAATACGCCGATAAGTATCAGCGCAATCGCTCCTGCCGTCGTATAAGCTTCCGCCTTTGTCATCGGTTTTAGCGGAGGAATTACCGTCTCAGGTTCTTCAATCGTTGCTTGTTCTTCCACTACGATATTGGCGTTGCGCTCTCCTCTCAATAATTCATCTACTGTTATATCAAATATAGTAGCAAGCGGCACCAACTGTCCCGTTTCGGGGAAAGCTTCGCCAGTTTCCCATTTCGATACCGCTTTATTAGTGATACCCAATTTGTCCGCAAGCTCCATTTGCGTCATGCCTTTTTCTTTGCGCAGGCTGTATAAAAATTCGCCGAACTTGTTCATCGTATTACCTCCGATTTATTTCTATCGTGATTATACTTTATCTTATTCACCCTGCAAACTCTTCTACTTAGAACTCACGGAAATCAAGCTAGATGTTTGTCTACTATAGGTAGAATCTACCAATTTTAGACAATAATTAGCTCTGTAGACCCAAAAAGCAGTTCCTCTATCCTTTTTTTAAGCTCTTCTGTTCCTTGATTATATTTTGCGCTTATCATACAATGTTGTTCGGCATCGGGCAAAACGGCGGGCATTCCCAAGTCGCATTTGTTGTAAACGGTTAGCACGGGGATACCTTTTGCGCCTATGGATTCCAACACTTCATTTACCACATCATAATGGCGGAGTATGTCTTCGGAAGTGCCGTCTACCACATGAAGAATTAAATCACTGTTTACGGTTTCTTCCAATGTGCTTTTGAAGGCTTCGATGAATTCGTGCGGAAGTCTCGAGATAAAGCCTACCGTATCGAAAATTAGAAGCTCTCTGTCGGGCCCAAGCCACAGCTTGCGGCCTACCGGGTCGAGCGTTGCAAAAAGCTTGTTCTCTTCCAACACCCCCGCTTTGGTAAGCGTGTTCATTAGTGTCGACTTACCAGCGTTGGTATAGCCTACAATAGAAACGGTTTTGATATTGGACTTCGCGCGGTTTCCTCTGCGCCGCGCGCGATCCGCGCCCAATTTTTTTATTTTTTCTTCCAAATGCAGTATTTCCAATTTGACAGCCCGTCGGTCCAACTCTTTTTGTTGTTCGCCACCGCCCCGTCTTGCGCCGCCGCCTCCCGCTCCGCCGCCGCCCTGTCTCGACAGATTGGCGAATGAACCTATAATTCGAGGTAGCTCTTTCTTCTTTCGCGCAAGGTCTACTTGTAGTTTGCCTTCGTTGCTTTTTGCGTGGCGTGAAAAGATTTCGAGTATCAGCGTATCGCGGTCTATGACTTCTACTTCTAAAAACTTTTCGAGATTGTTAAATTGGCTTCCCGATAAATCGTTATCGAAAATAACAATCTCTGCCCCTAACGCCTCTACCAGAGTTTTCAACTCTTCCAACTTGCCCTTCCCGATATAATAGGTTTTGTCGGGAATCTTTCTGTGTTGCGTAAGATACGCCACGGTTTCATAGTCCGCGGTATCCGCA
>JAQVTZ010000208.1 GCA_028699795.1 Clostridia bacterium
GAGCATCCTTTATCCAACGAAATCACAGGACAACCACTATCCGTATCCCAAATCGTCAATGTCGCCAAACATAGCGTGGTCGAAATCAAAACCGAAACCACCGTTTACGGCGGCTTTTACGACAATTATGTAGCATCTGGCGCAGGAAGCGGCGTCATTATCAGCGAAAACGGATATATTGTTACCAATCTTCATGTAATAGACCAAGCGGATAACATTTCGGTAACTCTTGCGGACGGAAATACTTGTGCGGCAAGCGTACGCGGGACAGACGAAAAAACGGATATCGCCGTCATCCAACTCGAAAGCAGTTGCGAAGGCTTGGTTCCCGCGGTGTTGGGGGATTCTTCTACGCTGGTTGTGGGCGAATCGGTTGTCGCAATTGGCAACCCACTCGGCAGTTTGGGCGGCACGGTAACCAACGGTATTATCAGCGCAATCGAGCGTCAAATCACCGTAGACAGCCTCGACATGGTACTTTTACAAACGAACGCGGCTGTCAACCCGGGCAATTCCGGCGGCGGTTTGTTCAATAGTTACGGCGAACTTATCGGCATTATTAACGCCAAAAGCACCGATGTCAGCATCGAAGGAATCGGGTTTGCGATTCCGATAGGTGTCGCAGGAGCGGTTGCCGCCGAAATCATAGAAAAAGGGTATGTTTCGGACAGGGTAGATTATGATGCCGTCTCTTTTTACGAAATCGAAAATATTGCCCCTTTTTCCAGATACAAATATGTTGGGTTGTATGTTACCGAAGACAATGAATTATTTAGAGCAAACGATTATATTGTTTCGGCAGACGGGAAGTCCGTACAAACCAAAAAAGACTGGAGAAAAACGCTCATCAATCACAACGCGGGTGAGGTTATAAGGGTTGTGGTGTTGCGGGGCAATGCGGAGGTAACGATAGATTATACGCTGCCCGAAAAAACACCGTAAAGAGCAAAACAACAGCGGAGGGGTTTATGTATAAAGTACTAATTGTAGATGACGAACAAGGCATACGCGAATTGGTAAAAAAGTATGCCGTTTTTGAAGGATACACCGTAGACGAAGCCGCAGACGGGTTGGAAGCCATCGAAAAGGTCAAATCCCAACAGTTTGATATGGTCATTATGGATATTATGATGCCCGAGTTAGACGGGTTTTCTTCGGTACGGGAGATTCGCAAGTTTTCCAATGTTCCTGTGATTATGCTTTCCGCGCGCGGCGAAAGTTATGACAAAATTCACGGGTTTGAGACCGGCGCGGACGATTATGTCACCAAACCTTTTTCCCCCAAAGAACTAATGCTCCGTATTCAAGCCGTATTAAGCCGCGCCAACCAAAAAGCAGGCAACAAAGAGGTGTTTGAAGCGCCGAATCTAAAAGTGGACTTTGCGGCAAGAATTGTCTATGTGCAAGGCGCGCGCGTCGATTTATCCCCCAAAGAGTACGATTTGCTGTTTTATATGGTAAAAAACAGAGGTCTTGCCCTCTCTCGAGAAAAATTACTCAGCGAAGTATGGGGATATGATTTTTACGGTGATGACCGCACGCTGGATACGCACATCAAACTTTTGCGCAAAAGTTTGGGCGTGTGCAGCGAGTATATTGTGACATTAAGAGGGATGGGTTACCGTTTTGACGCCTAGCAAACTGAACATCAAATGGAAAATATTCGTGATGCTCCTCAGTTTTATCGTGGTGATGCTCGGCTTACTGTGGGCGGTACAACTCGGACTGGTAGACGGGATGTCGCGCTTTATCACAATCAATCAGCTGAAGCGTACGGCAGAGTCAATAAGCCGCAATATCGATAACGAACATGTCGAAAAACTTGCCGTTACGCTCTCGTACCGCAATAATGTAAGCGTCATGGTCATCGATGAAGACGGCGAAATCGTATTAAAAACAGAAACACGCGCCAGTTTGATATCCCAACTCTCTCAAGCGGAATTGATCGAAAAATTCCAAAATGCCGAAAGTTCGGACGGAGTGAGTTTAGAGCAGAGCGAACTGACACTCGAGAACCTCGAAGGTATGGGGTTTGAGGGCAAATATGCGAGCAGCGAACACGAAACCACCGAATGCCACATCTATACCGCCATCACACAAAACGCCGAAGGAACAAGTCTCGGCGTTATCGTAGAAGCGACTAGTTTGCCCGTATCCATCATCAATTCCACCATGTTAATACAGCTTACTTTTGTTTCGGCAATTGTTTTTGCCGCAACTTTTTTGCTTGCGTACCTAATGTCTAAATTGATAGCAAAACCAATTGTCAGCCTCAACCTGTCGGCAAAAGAGCTCGCCAAAGGCAAGTACGGCGTAAGGTTTTCCGGCGGCGGCTACAAAGAAATTGAAGAGCTGCGAGATTCTCTTAATACGGCCGCCAAAGAGTTGTCTGCGGTAGACCATTATAGACGCGAACTCATTGCCAATGTTTCGCACGACCTCAAAACGCCGCTTACGCTTATTAAAGGCTACGCCGAAATGATGCGGGACTTCCCGTGTGAAAGCACCTCTCAAAATATTCAGGTCGTCATAGACGAAACCGAAAGACTGTCTGGTCTTGTCAATGATATGCTCGATTTATCCAAAATGCAACAGGGAGGCTCCCGTCTTAACTTAGAGGACTTCGACCTCGTTGCGCTCACAGAAGAAATCGTTGCGAGATACGCCAAAATGCTGCAATCCAAGGGGTATCGATTCGAGTTTCAACACGATGATACCGCCATTGTGCACGCCGATAGGGCAAAAATTGCCCAAGTGATATACAATTTACTGAGCAACGCCGTAAACTACAGCGGGCAGGATAAAACCGTCAAAATACGGCAATATCGCCGCTATAATACGGCGCGCCTCGATATTATTGACAACGGCGAAGGCATCGATGTAAGCGAATTACCTTATATTTGGGACAGATACTATAAATCCGAAAAGAGCCATCGGCGTGCCGA
>JAQVTZ010000209.1 GCA_028699795.1 Clostridia bacterium
CGAGATGTTGGTCGCCTTGGCGCAAGAATGCGGTAAACGGATTTCCACAGCCGAGAGTTGTACGGGCGGTATGGTCGCAAGCGCTATTGTGGATATCCCCGGTCGTTCCGAGGTGTTTTTGGAAGGATTGATTACTTACTCTAATCAAGCAAAAAGAGACAGGTTGGGAGTGAGCGAAGATACGCTGGACAAGTATGGCGCGGTAAGCGCCGAAACCGCGGTAGAAATGGCCAACGGCTTGCTTGCGCAAGGCGCGGATATCGGGTTGTCGGTTACGGGAATCGCAGGCCCTGACGGTGGCACCAAAGACAAGCCTGTGGGGCTTGTATATATCGCGGTCGTAAGCGAAAACCAAAGCGATGTATACCGCGATATATTAAGAGGAGATCGCAACTCGGTACGAAGACAGACGGCAAATCTGGCAATGTTCTATACAATACAGCACTTAAAGAATAATTTTTAAGAAAGGAGAAATCAATGGACGAAAAGAGAAAGAAAGCATTGGATGATGTGCTTGCAAAAATCGAAAAGAGTTTTGGCAAGGGCGCGATAATGAATCTTGACAGCAAAGAAAAAATCAAGATAGACGTGATATCCACAGGATGTCTAACTTTGGATATCGCGGTCGGCGTGGGCGGAGTCCCACGCGGTAGAGTGGTCGAGATTTATGGGCCGGAGTCTTCGGGCAAAACCACCATCGCATTGCATATTATCGCAGAAGCGCAAAAAGCGGGAGGCGTTGCCGCCTTTATTGATGCGGAGCACGCATTAGACCCCACCTATGCCGCGCAGTTGGGTGTAGACTTGCACAGGCTTTATGTCGCACAGCCAGACAACGGCGAACAGGCACTGGATATCGCCGAAGAACTTACCAAAAGTGGCAGTATCGATGTGATTGTGATAGACTCCGTTGCCGCTCTTACGCCCAAAGCCGAAATAGACGGCGAGATGGGAGATTCGCATATCGGTTTACAGGCACGGCTTATGTCTCAGGCGCTGCGCAAGATGACTGGTATCGTCAGCAAAACCAACACTTGCGTCATTTTCATCAACCAACTCCGCGAAAAGGTCGGCGTCATGTTTGGCAGTCCCGAAACAACACCGGGCGGAAAAGCACTGAAGTTCTATAGCAGTCTCCGCTTGGATGTACGGCGTATGGACAGCATTAAGGATGGCACCGATATGACGGGAGTCCGCACAAAAGTCAAAGTAGTAAAAAACAAACTTGCCGCGCCTTTTAAACTTGCCGAATTCGATATGATGTACGGGAAGGGGATCTCATCCTTGGGATGTATTCTAGACCTTGCGGTTAATAAAGGCTATATCGTGAAAAGCGGCTCTTGGTTTTCGTATAACGAAGAAAAAATCGGACAAGGTCGCGAAAGAGCAATCGAATACTTGCGAAACAATCCCGAGATTGCCGAAGAGTTGGAGAAAAAATTGCGTGTGGATGCAAACTTACCGTTAAAAAAGGAGGCCTAAACCTTAATTTAGGGAGCCCATAATGGCGAAAACGGCATACAGAGTGTCATTATTTGACTGTATTGGGCAGGAGGGTTTATTTTAACGATTGGGCGATAGGCTGAATTGAGTTTGAAAAAAGGTCAATAATACAGATAGTTGTTGACACTTTATCGCAATTAGCTTATAATGGTTAAAACAAGTAATATAGGCAGTAGCGAACGACTGTTTTATCATATTACATGTAATTTGAAAATTTAATAAGTATCAGGAGGTAAAAATGCTTAGCAGTCTAACCACTCTTAGCGCTTTGACTTCTTGGGCTGTCGCAATCATATCGGTGATACCCGCGCTTATCGCAGGTGCCATCGGAGGGTATTTCTTTTACAGATATCTTCTTAAAAAGAAATTAAGCGATGCTCAGTCCGAGTCAGTCAGAATACTAGAAGATGCGCGCCTCGAGGCAAAAACGCTTCGTAAAGATGCGCTCTTAGAAGCAAAAGAAGAACAGCTTAGACTGCGTAACGAGTTTGAAAAAGAATCCAGAGACAGACGCGCCGAAATGCAAAGACAAGAGTCCCGCATTAACCAAAAAGAGGACTCTATCAACAAAAAAGAAGACATCTTAGACAGAAAAATCGAGTCTCTCGAAAAAACAAAAAAGGAACTGGATAACAGAGAAGCATCACTCGAAAATCTAGAAAAAGAACTACAAAACCACAACGAAAAAATGATGGCAGAGCTCGAAAAAGTCAGTGGAATGACCAAAGACGAAGCCAAGCAGGTTATCATTACAGAAATGATGGATGAAGCCCGCAACGATGCGGCAGTTCTTATTAAAGAGATAGAGAAAGAGGCCAAAGAAGAGGGAGAAAAACGGGCCAAAAATATTGTGGCGCTTGCCATACAACGCTGCGCCGTAGACCAAACTTCCGAAAATACCATTTCCGTGGTCGAGTTACCCAACGAAGACATGAAAGGCCGTATCATAGGACGCGTAGGCCGCAATATAAAGGCGTTAGAAAGCGCGACGGGTGTAGATATCATCATTGATGACACGCCGGATGTCGTGACTCTTACGGGGTTTGATCCCGTACGCCGCGAAGTAGCGCGCCTTACTTTACAAAAGCTGGTCGCAGATGGCCGTATCCACCCCGGCAGAATCGAAGAAGTAGCAGACAGAGTCCGTCGCGACATGGATGCCACTATCAAAGAGGCAGGCGAATCTGCCGTATTTGATTCGGGTGTATTCGGGATTCATCCCGAATTGGTAAAACTGTTAGGCCGTATGAAGTTCCGTACTAGTTACGGCCAAAATGTGCTTAAACATTCGTTGGAAGTATCCTATCTTGCAGGTCTTCTTGCAGGAGAGTTGGGTGCGGATATCAAGACATGCCGTCGTGCGGGATTACTGCACGATATCGGGAAGTCGGTAGACCACGAATACGAAGGCACACATGTGCAAATCGGTGTAGAATTGGC
>JAQVTZ010000210.1 GCA_028699795.1 Clostridia bacterium
TACAAATTGGGAACCTCTATTTAGCCCCTTCGAGGAATTTCGGATGAATTTTCGAGTAGAAAAACGCCGTTTTGACGAAGGCAATAGCAGCGTTATTGTCGAGGAAAATAGGCGGTTTTATGCCGAACCGAACCGTAAGGTTTGCTTTAGCAAATCTGTACGCTTTTGCATACAAGATATAGGCGAAAGCGTCATAAGGTGAGGGGTGCCGAAATTACCGAACAGCGTTTGCATTTTGGGTTTGGCAGTACAATATGCCACAAACCTAAAATGGCAAGCGGGGGCTAAATAGAGGTACCCAAATTACAAATAAGGAAGAATATAATCTTGAGCGGAGCGAACACCAATTGAGTCCGACAAAAATGGGAGCGAACGCCCGAAAAATATCACAGTGTGATATTTTTAGTGAGCTCGGAGAGGGCTATTCCCGACACACGGGGCAAAATCGAGAACAAATGCCGCCATTTTTCGACTGGTCTGAAATAATTTAATCTACAACCCTAATTACAGCGTCGACATCTTTTACTTCGGCAAGAGACTTAATTTCGCTTATCGCTCTCATCACATTCTTTTCGCTGTTCTTATGGCTGAAAAAGATGACGGAGGCGGCGTCGCCGCTTTGTTTTTGCTGCATGGCGTCGATACTTACATCGTATTTGCCGAACACGCCCGTAATTTTGGCAAGCACACCGCTTTTATCTGCAACGGACATACGAATATAATATTTACTTTCGAAATCGTCTGTGAAATCGGCGTCTTTTGCGCCATCAAATACCGTAAGCGAATGCTCGGTTTGCTTTGCGCAATAAATGATATCGGACACAATCGCGCTACCCGTAGGAAGGTCGCCCGCGCCTCTGCCGTACAGCATAATATCGCCCACATTGTCCCCCACAATCATAACCGCGTTAAAGCTCCCTTTTACGGTAGCAAGCGGATGATTGTTCTCAATAAAAGAGGGATGAACACGAGCTTCAATTTTTCCGTTTACCCTCTTACCGATTGCAAGAAGTTTCAGGGTAAACCCGAATTCTTTGCCGAACTCAATATCCTTTTTGTTAATTTTGCTGATACCCTCGCGATAAATCTTGTCTAACGGTACTTTTTTGTGGAACGCAAGCGTTGAGAGGATAGACAATTTATACATGCTGTCGAACCCGTCTACATCGGCCGAGGGGTTGGCTTCGGCATATCCCAAGCGTTGCGCCTCTTTAAGCACATCGGCATACTCGAGACCTTTGTCTGCCATATTGCTGAGAATATAGTTGGTCGTACCGTTAAAGATGCCCATGATAGACAAAACATTGTTACCCTGCATACTCTCTTGCAAGGTGCGGATAATCGGTACGCCGCCCACACAGCTTGCTTCGAAATAAAGCCCCGCGTTCCCCTCTTTTGCGGCGGTTTCCAGCTCTCCCCAATTTTTGGCGAACATCTCTTTGTTGGAGGTGACAACACTTTTGCCCGCCTTAAGCGAAGCAATCAAAAAAGAGCGGGCGGGCTCGATGCCGCCGAAAAACTCGGCGACGATACTAATATCGGGATTTTTGATGACATTGTTAATATCGGTGGACACAATCTTTTTGTCGATGCCCAATGCCTCGGCTTTGGATACATCCTTTTCGAGCACATGCATTACCTCGATATCCACGCCGTAATAATTTTTGATATACTCTCTGTTTTTCACAAGTATCTTATAAGTGCCGGAGCCTACCACTCCCAAACCCAATAAAGCAAGTCCTACTTTTTTCATGAACGCTCTCCTTTATTCAAATCGTATAGTACTTTCAGCCCCTTTAATGAAAGAGATCTGTCTATCACATTAAAATACTTCGCGCTACCCGAGGTAAGCAATTGGCTCATACCGCCCGTTGCGATCACCTTGACATCACGAAAACCGCTTTCGGTTATCATTTCTCTGATTATGCCCTCTACCAATCCCGAAAATCCGTAAATAACCCCCGCCTGCATGTTCTCGACAGTTGTCTTGCCAATAATTGAGCGTGGACGCAAAAGTTCGATGCGGGGGAGCTTTGCTGCCGTTTTTGTTAAAGACTCTGCGCTGGACTTAATACCGGGGGCAATCGCGCCGCCCAAAAAGTTGCCCTTGTCGTCTATCATACCAAAAGTGGTCGCGCTGCCAAAATCTACGGTAATACACGGCCCTCCGTAAATTGTATAAGCGGCAACGGCGTTAACGATTCTGTCGGCGCCCAATTCTTCGGGAACAAGGTACTTGATCTTAATGCCGGTGTTGATAGAGCTGTTTACCATAATCGGTTTGCGCTTGGTATAATATGAACACATATGCTCTATGGTATAGTTGAGCGCGGGCGCTACACTGCTGATAATGATGCCCTCGACTTGGTCGAAGTGATAACCTACCGAGCTTAACAGTTCTAAAAAAACCATGCCGTACTCGTCGGCCGTCTTATTGTGATCTGTCGCGATCCTCCAAGTACGGACAATTTTGTCCTCGATTACAACACCGATTTTTATATTCGTATTGCCAACATCCAGCAGAAGTACCATAATATTCCATTATTCCAAAAATGATAGATAAATATTATCACATTTTATGTTAACAAGTCAATGAAACCCTGTTAAGAGATGTTGTCAAATTGTAGGTTTGTCAAACATGTTGGACAAACCTACAAAATAGACCTTAGACATTAAAATTTATCATTGATGCGTAGTTACTTTCTATGTTATAATTTTGTGCAACCTATATCATGTTCTCAAAAAAATAAGGAAGACAAAAATGAATCGTTGTATAAGATATAACTTTATTTTCGGCATTGTATGGAGAACGGTATTGTTCGCCGCTCTTGCTTTATTGACTGCTTTTAGAATTACCAATTTTATTCCGCTTTTGGTGGGAGCCGCGCTTATTCTGTTTGATAAAAAGAAATACGGACAAGCTTTGGGTTGGCTTCTCG
>JAQVTZ010000211.1 GCA_028699795.1 Clostridia bacterium
ATTCGCCACAACTGTCGTTTTGCCAACTCCGCCTTTCCCCGAAGTGACCACGATCTTTCTGCCCATATAAAAAATGCCCTCTGCTTATTATATCAATAGGCGGAAGGCGGTTTATGTAGGAATATGTTACATAAGATACTTATTTGGTCTAGTAAGAAAAAGAAGATGTAGATTAGATAAAATTACAAATTACAATGTACAAATTACAAATAAGGTATTTTAGAGTTAAGGATAAAAAACATATATTGAGCGATATCGATTGCAACAAGAAACGACGCCTATGATATTTAGACGCCGTTTTTGTTTGTTTCATCACCTTGTACTTTATTCGTTTTGATTAAGTTCGTTGATTCTTGCTTCCAGTTTGGCGCAAAGCTCTTTAGAAGTGGCAAGATTGGCGGTTTCTTTTTCGATAAGCTGTTTCGGCGCTTTGTTGAGGAAACCGGGATTGGAGAGCATCCTTTCGCATCTATCGACTTCGGCTTTTGCATGATTGAGGTCTTTTGTGAGCCTCGCTATCTCTTTTTCGAAATCAATCAATTCGCCCAACGGCACCAAAACCTCGCTGTGCTCCAGCACCGCGTTGGATACCTTTTCTTTCACATCTGCGGCGGAGTCTATCAAGCGAATTTCTCCTACATTGGCAAGTTTGGCGATATACACGCTGCAACGCTTCACATAAGCCTTTTCGGAAGATACGATATAGAGTGTCAACTTTTTGGACGGCAACGCCCCCGTTTCCGCCCTGATGTTGCGCACAGAACGGATAATATCCTTGATGTTTTCGAACCTTTGATAATCCTTAGTAAACGCAAGCTTTTTGCAAGGGGTGGGATATTTTTCGAGCATGATGGTTTCGCTCTCCCCAATCTCCTGCCATATACGCTCCGTCATAAAAGGCGTAAAGGGGTGCATCAATTTGAGGATATTTTTGAGAACATACATTAAGACGCAAAGCGTTTCATCTTTCTTTTTTTCGTCTGTCCCGTAAAGCATGGGTTTGGTAAGCTCGATATACCAATCGCAAAAGTCACTCCAAACAAAGTCATACATCTTGGACGCGGCAAGCCCCAATTCGTATTTTTTGAGGTTCGCATTAACTTCAGATACCGTCTTATTCAGTTTATAAAGAATCCATTTGTCGGAGTAATTTAATTTGAAGGTGCCAAACTCGGGCAGTTTGCGCCCTTCACAATTGGAAAGTACATATTTGGACGCATTCCAAATCTTGTTAAGGAAGTTGCGCGAAGGCTCCATTTTGTCTTCGGAAAACCGTATATCAGACCCGGGAGCAACCCCTGTGCAAAGGCTGAACCGCAACACATCCGCGCCGTATTTGTCGATAAGCTCTAACGGGTCAATGCCGTTGCCGAGCGACTTGGACATTTTGCGCCCCTGCGCATCCCTCACGATGCCATGTATTAGTACTTCGGGGAACGGGATTTCTCCCATATAAGCGATGCCCGAAAAAATCATCCTTGCCACCCAAAAGAAAATAATATCGTAGGCGGTCACCAAAAGATTGGTAGGATAGAAATATTTGAGGTCTTCAGTCATTTCGGGATAACCCAATGTAGAAAAAGGCCACAGCGCGCTGCTAAACCAAGTATCCAATACATCTTCGTCCTGTTTTAGACGGGTACTGCCGCATTTGGGACAAATCTTCGGGTCTTCTTTTTCTACGATAATTTCGTTGCAATCTTCACAATACCATGCAGGGATACGATGTCCCCACCAAAGTTGGCGGCTAATGCACCAGTCTTTGACATTTTCCATCCAATTAAAATAGGTTTTGGAAAACCTGTCGGGGATAAATGCGACTTTCTTGTTGCGAACAGCCTTAATGGCAGGTTTTGCGAGCTTCTCCATTTTCACAAACCATTGTTTGCTTACAATGGGCTCTACAACATTGTGGCAACGATAGCACTCTCCTACATTGTGTGTATAAGGCTCGATTTTTTCTATAAAACCTTGCGCTTCGAGGTCTTGCACCACCTTTTTGCGCGCGGCATCCCTGTCCAATCCGTTGTAAGCGAAGGCGTTGTCATTCATCACTCCGTCATCGTCCATCACTCTAATGACTTCCAGATTATGTCTTAGCCCTACCTCAAAATCGTTGGGGTCATGTGCAGGCGTAATTTTAACCGCGCCCGAACCAAAGCCGATTTCTACATAATTATCCGCTATTACGGGAATTAGCCTATCGGTAAGAGGCAAACGGAGTTTTTTGCCAATTTTATCTTGATATCTATCGTCTTCGGGATTCACGGCTACCGCAGTATCGCCCAGCATGGTTTCGGGGCGGGTGGTTGCTACCACCAAATAACCGCTTCCATCCTCATACGGATAGCGGATATGCCATAAAAAACTGTTTTTCTCTTCGTATTCTACCTCGGCATCCGAAAGAGCAGTTTTGCAGTCCGGACACCAGTTGATAATCCTGCTGCCGCGATAAATTTTACCTTGACGGTAAAGATTGACAAACACCTCTCTAACCGCATGCGAACAGCGTTCATCCATGGTAAAGGCTTCGCGTGTCCAATCGCAAGAGCTGCCGAGGCACTTTAATTGTTCTACGATTCTGCCACCATATTTTTCTTTCCACGCGTAAGCTCTCTTTAGAAACTCGTCACGCCCTATTGTTTCTTTGTCCAGTCCTTCTTTATGCAGCTGTTCTACAATTTTGACTTCGGTTGCAATGCTGGCATGGTCTGTGCCGGGCAACCAAAGGGTAGAAAACCCCTGCATCCGCTTATGCCGTATTATAATGTCTTGCACGGTGTTGTTGAGCGCATGTCCCATGTGAAGTTGCCCCGTAATATTGGGCGGGGGAATCACAATGCTGTAAGGAGCCTTATCGGGATCGATTGACGGGGTAAAATAGCCCTTCGCTTCCCAATTGCGATAAATCGAGCTTTCGAAGGATTGCGGCTC
>JAQVTZ010000212.1 GCA_028699795.1 Clostridia bacterium
ACCTGACCACTCACAAACGCTGACATCTAACCCGACCACTCGCCGAGCGATGACATCTAACCTGACCACTTGACTATCAAAACAGCCCCTTTGGACTTGTTTCCACGGAGCAATATTTTTATGTTTTACGTTCAATGGGTTTTATACCCATATGTGCTGAAAGCCTTGATATATAAGGGTTTTTCGCACACTCACTCTTTTGCCCTTGACATCAATACTACGCACTCAACGTGTCTGGTGTTGGGAAACATGTCGTAAGGGGTGATAGATTGTATGTCGTAGGCGGGTTGTAAGAGGGCGAGGTCGCGGGAAAGGGTGGCGGGGTTGCATGAGATATAGATGAGTTTGGACACGGGGTGAGAGGTTAAGGCGCGCAATACCGCGGGGTCGCAACCCTTTCGCGGGGGGTCTAATATGACAGAGAGATAGTCTACGGAGTCTGCAAATTGCGGGATGAGTTCGGGGAGCGCTTTTGCGGCATCGGCGCAAAGGTTAACGGCAGAAAGGCCGTTGGTGCGGTAGAGCTTATTGGCATCGCGTACCGCTTCGGGCACAATTTCGATATTGTATATTTGGGCGCCCTTTTTGGCTAGAATGGCACCCAAAAGTCCCACTCCGCTGTAAGCGTCGATGACGATAGATTTGGTGTCGGGCGCGATAGCTGCGATTGTCGCGCTGTAAATAAGGTCACGTACTGCGTCATTGACTTGGAAAAAGGACATCGGGTTAATCTCTACCTCGATGCCTTGCACGCGTACGGTTTGTTTTGGCGCGTAAACGGGAACTAATTGATTTCCCAATATGACATTGGTTCGTTTGGTGTTGATAGACAGATATAACGAACTATTGTTAAATTCTGCCCTGAGAGCAGAAACCAACTTTTCTGCTTGAGGTAATTGCCTGCCGTTAATGACAAGAGTCACCATAATTGTGCCGTCTAAAAACCTTGCGACAAGGTGGCGCAAAAGACCTTTTTGGGAGGCTTCGTCGTAGACGGAAATTTTGTACTTATCGGCAAAGTCCGTGACAATTCGAATTAACTTTGTTGCCCATTCGCCGTGCAGAAGGCACTTCGTAAGCGGGACGAGGATATGGCTGCCCGGCTTATAAAATCCCAAAACGGTTTTGCCGTCTTTGCGACCGAAAGGAAGTTGGATTTTGTTGCGGTAATGAAACGGGTCGGGAGAGGCGACCATGGGCATTACCTCGCCCGTATAGCCGCAGTTTTTGCGCAAAATATGAATGAGGTTTTGGCGCTTACTTTGCAATTGCGCTTCGTAGTTGAGGTGCATGAGGTCGCAACCGCCGCATCGGTAATAAATAGGGCAAACAGGTGTGACCCGCTCGGGCGATTCTTCTAAGATATGAGTCATTACTCCGTATGCCAAATTGCGTTTGACATAGGTAATTTTGGCTCTAATGGTTTCTGCGGGTAGGGCAAAAGGCACGAATACCGTGTATTCTTCTCTATGCGCGATGCCTTCGCCGCCGCTTCCGATATCGTCTATCTTTAATTCCAACGAGTCGCCGATTTTCATACCATTATTATACCGCAAGGGCGGTGTTATAGCAACAAAACCGATTCGACATTTCCTCCAAAAACAATTATACTCTTGTATTTTTTTATAATGGGTATTATAATGATAAAAAAACAAAAAAATAGTTTAAAATAAATAAATAATAAATAGTGTGATAGATTATTTACAAAGGAGGCGGATGTGAGAGAATTTTGGGATACGGTTGCCGATGTACTGAAAATTTTTGGTACGAGCGTGCTGGAAGCCGTGGCACTGCTGCTTGCGGGCATTGTCGTTATCAAACTTTTGTCCAGATTGCTGCGTTCCATCGTTAAAAGGACAAGGATAGAAGGCGCGGCTGGCTCGTTTATTGTTTCTATCGTGCAGGCGGGCTTGGCGCTTGTATTATTCTTCCTTATTATGGATATTTTTGATGTCGACACCTCTTCTATCGTCACGGTGCTAGCGGCATCTGGACTTGCGTTGGGGCTTGCGTTGCAAGACGGATTGTCCAATCTTGCTAGCGGCGTCATTATTTTGATGACGAGACCCTTTAAAGAGAAAGACCATGTCAAAATAAACGAGATAGAAGGGACAATCAAGAAGATAAGAATTACAACAACCGAAATTCTCACTTTTGACAATGTCAGCATTTTGATTCCCAACAAAAGGGTGGCCTCTTCCGAAATCATCAATTATTCCGACAGGCCGACAAGAAGGATCGATTTGACGATATCGGCACCCTACGAAGCCAATCCCGATAAGGTAAAGGCGACTTTGTGGGAACTGATTCAGGAAGAACCCAATGTGCTCAAAACGCCCGCACCGCTCGTATTGGTTATCGAGCTGGGCGCATCCTCGGTCAATTACCGCATAAGAATGTGGGCAAAAAACGAACATTATTGGTATATCCGCAATATGTTTTTAGAGAAAGTGTTCAAACGCTTTCAAGAGCGGGGCATCGAAATACCCTATCAAAAGCTCAATGTTATCATGCAGAAAGAGGAGGGCGAAAAATGATATATTTGTTATCTGCCGTCCCCGAACAGCTTAAGGATTTTTGGTATGTATACGATCTTGCGCTTTTGGCAGTAATAGGGCTTTGTGTACTGGTGCTTGTATTTTTACGCAAACGCTCTCATCTCAAAGAGGCTGAAAAAAGTATTAAAACCGTCAAAAACATTTTGCGCAAAACAAAACTCGCCTCTGTCCATAGAAAAAAGTTGTTGCTGTTTTCGGCAAAAAATGTACTCAACTCCGCAGAATACCATTATTCTATGTGTATCAGCGAAGAGGATCAGTATACCTTGATTGCGACCGTAAACAAAATCAAAAAAACCGTCGAAAGGCTGGACGAAATCGCGAAAAATGACTTGCAAAAAGAGCAGGAAGAGTTTGCCCAAATAATCGATGAGA
>JAQVTZ010000213.1 GCA_028699795.1 Clostridia bacterium
CGCTGCTTACGGACATTTTCACTTTATGGGCAAGGCTGTAGTCTTCGTTAGAAATGATTTCTTTCTTCAGTTCGTTATACTGGTAGTCGTACCAGTAATCGATGCGTGAGGGGCATACAGAGCCTTTGCCAACGGGCCGTATGACATTGTAGCCGTCTATCTCTACCGTGTTGCCGCAAACCGCGCATTCCATATAGTTGCCGCGCGCCTTGTGGGCAAATTCGGCGCCGCACTTGGGGCATTTGTACAATAGGTCGGGTAAGCCTTCGGCATAGCCTTTCTTGCCCTTGAAGCATTGTTTGGCTTGTTGCTGATAGGCTAAATCGTTGTAGGTAAGCCACGGCTGCAAACGCGCTTTGATTTCGTCTGAAGTTAGCGCGGCGCACTCTTCTGCCGAAAGCGCAACGGCGGTTTCGACAATAACGCGGCCCTTGCGGAAGTCGTTTACATACCGCGGACGAACTTGGTAGGACATGTTGCACTTTAGGGTAACAACTGGCACCTTGAGCCATTTGATAAGCTTATAGATAGAGTCCGATACCCGCCCTTGTCGGCCGTCCAACGAATAACGCGCTTCGGGGTATACGACCACGCTTACGCCCGCATCCAGCATCTTGCGGATGCTCTTTACACTGCTATAATCGGTAGTAAATTGCTTTTTGGGAATGGCGGACTTAATTGTCTTTAATAACCTTTGTACGCCCTTTTTATAATAGATGTTGGCGGCGGTTACGATACTGAGCCGCTTCGGGTACATCGCATAGGTCAAAAAAGCAAAATCCAACGGCCCGTGATGGCTCGCAACAATAAGGGCAGGTCCCTTTATCGCCCTTATAGCTTTGAGTTGCGCGCGGTCGTACTTGACACCGAAAATACGGTTGGCAAATACGATAACAAGCCATAATATTCCGTAAAGAAAGAAGTTGGGTTGCTTATAAGCAGGTTGTACAATACAGGTCTTTTCTTTGTTTTTCATTTGTTAATAACGCTCAATATATATTATTTTATCCATTATTTGTAATTTTTTATTTCCGACCAATCGTTAAACGGCTGCTTTTATCTTGGGGAGCCGTTTAAGTCGGACTCATAAGGTATCGCTATCGCTCTAGAGTATATTTTATCCTTATTTGTAATTTGTACATTGTAATTTGTAATTTTTTATTTCCGACCAATCGAAAAATAACAGCACTTTATTGCTTGATAGTGTCATTCCTCGCCTTATGACGCTTTTGCCTATTCTTTAACGCAAAAGCGTACAGATTTGTTTTTGTTATCTAGGGACAAATCTTACGGCTCGCCTCACCTCATCGCGCTTTTGCTTTTAAATTAGATGCAAAAGCGTGCAAACGGTTGCACCGTTTGACGGCTCGCCTCACCTCATCGCGCTTTTGCTTTTAAATTAGATGCAAAAGCGTGCAAACGGTTGCACCGTTTGACGGCTCGGCTGTCGGACTCAAACGGTATTCGCTCCGCTCAAGAAATGTATATAATGCGGTATTCGCTCCGCTCTAGATTATATTTTATCTTTTTTTGTTTTCAGTTTCGGATTGGGCAAAAGTTCTTCCGGTATTCCTTTGGGGTACCATACTTTTTCGCCTTTCTTGGCTTTCAGCACGGCAAGCAAAACGATTGCCGCAAGCGACAGTACCGCCGCGACAATGCTTATAATTTGCGTGTAATTTACGCCCGTATAGAATCCCATGTCGTCACGCAAAAACTCCATAACAAAGCGAATAAAGGGATAGGCAAAGAGATACGAAAGGATGCCCGCGCCCTTGACCCTCAGCCGTTTGAGCACGATAACCAGTATCGCAAAAAACAACAGGTTGAGTACCATTTCGTAAAAGAAAGTCGCCTGAAAGAATCCTGCTCTGTCCCTGATATATACCGCAACGGGGAAGAACTGCCAATTGGGATTGGTGATAGGCATCCCATAGATTTCTTGGTTGAAAAAGTTGCCCCATCTTCCTATCGCTTGCGAAACCAGTACCACGGGGGCAATGGTGTCTGCTATTGTAATGAAGTCATATTTGCGCCATTTGCACCAAAGAAATGCGCCCAAAATGCCGCCGGGGATCCCCGTCATAATCGTCAGTCCGCCGTCCCATACCGCAATCATGTCTACAAAGTTGCTCCAACCGAAGTCGGACACAAAGAATTCGGTAGGGCGGAACACAACATATCCGAGCCTTGCGAATACAACCGCAAAAGGAATCACAAAGATAAACAGCTCCATAATGTCGCCGCTGTCTACCTTAAGTTTTTTGGCGCGCTGGATGGCAAGCATCAGCCCCACCAGCATCCCAAAAGTAATTACAATACCGTACCAGGCGATATCTCTGCCGAATAAAGTAAAAGCTACGGACTTAATATCACCTGTCCATCTCGCATCAGCAAGCATATACCCTCCAAATAGTTGTATGAAATATAGATTTTAAAAATCACTTTATGATTATAGCACAAAAAGGCTGTTTTTCAAACAAAACAGCCGAATTTTCCTTATAGAAAAAACCCGTTTGGTTACGGGTTTTTTGGTGTATGTCGTAAATAGAGGTACCCAAATAATTCTAATCGAATAGAGGGCCCAGATAGGCTAAATAGAAATGCCTTAATAGGCTATGGAGTCTACATCGACGCCGAGAATTTCGAAACGCGCTTTGAGGCAACTTTGATTGTCTTCGTTGGTGTACATGGTAAAAATCAAGTACGGCTCTTGATTGTAGCTGCTGTCGTACCCGCCTATATAGACGGCGGTGTAATCTCCGCTGTACTCGCTGTGCAACTGTTTGACGCTATATACGCTATTTAACTCTAATGCAAGACCTTCGGGCAAGCTGAGTTCCGTAATGCCGTTTCCGCTCTCTATTTGCTGTTTTAGGTTCTCATACTCGGGATTTCCGTCATCCAAACCCGCAATTCTT
>JAQVTZ010000214.1 GCA_028699795.1 Clostridia bacterium
GGTTTCTCCGCCTCATGCGTTTCTTGCTCCCGATAAGAAAGAGCCTGTCGAGGAAAATTATTATATTAAGACGGGAAACGGCGGTTTTGGCGACAAAAATGGCGCGTTTGTCTACCAATTACCGATGGCGGGACCTACCGCTTTGCCGTATTCCAATGTGGTATGCGGTGAGTTCGGCGGTTTTGTCGCCACCGAAAGCGGCGGAGGATTTCTTTATTTTGCCAATTCTCATGAAAATTGCGCCTTGCGTTTCGACAACGACCCCGTAAAGGATACTCCTTGGGAGCGTGTTTGCGTTGCGACAGAAAAGGGCATTTATCGTATCAACGGCGGAGCGGGGACAACCGACAGTGTACAAATCACCATGGGGAAAACATTGTACCAGTCTTCCTTTGAAAACAATAAAGCCGTTGTCGAAAGCTATATCGTAGACAGAGGAGCGGTAAAAATTACCGAAGTCGGAGTATTGTCGGATAACATTCAACACCGTTTGAAACTGGTATATTCGTTCGAGGGCGTACTGGGGTGGGAGCGTAACGGCGCATTCGTATTTTGCGATATCATCAATAGAAGTACCGTAAGGATGAAGAATCTTTTGAACAATCAAGAAATTTATCTTTCGCTCTTTTGTAACGAATCGGAGTGTACCGAAATCGATATCCGCGCGAGCAATACTACCGTCGTAATCGGATGCAGCTTTTTCCCCAACGGAACGGAAATTTATATTGCGGTAGGGTTGAAAGACGCAGTACTTGCATTAAATCCCGCCGATATTCCGCGCAAAAAAGAAGAATCATTGGAATATTTTGCAAAACAAAATAAAGTAAAAATCTCCACGCCCGACAAAACACTGGATATGTTGTTCAATCACTCGTTGCTGTATCAGGTTGTTTCCAGTAGGTTAAACGGAAAATGCGGTTATTATCAGGCGGGAGGGGCAACGGGTTTCCGCGACCAACTGCAGGATACGCTTGCTTTCATGCAGAACGACCCAGTAAGAGTAAGGACGCAAATTTTATATCATGCGGGCAGACAATATAAAGAGGGCGATGTGATGCATTGGTGGCATCACCCTTATTTCGGGTTGCGTTCTAAGATAAGTGACGACAAATTATTTTTGCCGTATATTGTCGCAGAATATATCGACGCGATAGGTGACAAAGCGATATTGGACGAAGTGATTCCGTTTCTAGAGAGCGCAGAACTTGGCGAAAACGAATCGAGCCGCTACGAAGCTGCAAGTGTATCCGAAGAAAACGGCACGCTGATGCAGCACTGTTTGCGGGCAATCAAAAACGCTTTAAAGTACGGCGAACATAATCTCTTGCTGCTAGGTACGGGAGACTGGAACGACGGATTGGATTATATCGGTGAAAAGGGCAGGGCAGAAAGTGTCATGCTGTCCATGTTCGCCTACGAAACAATGTGTAAGTTTTCGTACTATTGTGAAACTCAAATAAAAAAGGAGTTGCTTGCGATTTCCGAAAGATTAAAGTACGCCGTCGAGAATTTTGCATACGAAGGAAACCAATATATGCGGTTGTTCGGCGATGACGGAAAATGGTACGGAAGCCCGAATTCTCCCTGTTTTACAGTGGATTTGGTGAGTCAGACAATGGCGGTTAACAGCGGGATTGCCTCACCTGAACGCGTGCCTTGCGCAATGGAAGCCGCAAAAAAATTGGTGGATAAGAAAAACGGCATCATCAAACTACTCTCTCCGCCGTTGGATCACGATAATTATTTGGGGTATATCTCCGCTTATCCAGCAGGAGTACGGGAAAACGGAGGGCAATATACCCACGCGGCGGTATGGTATATCATGGCATTGTTAAGGACGGGCAATTCAGCGGAAGCCTATCAAATGCTATGTATGATCAATCCGATATCGAAATGCCGCGACAGGTTGGCGAACGCGAAATATAAAGGGGAGCCCTATGTGCTCGCAGGCGATGTTTACGGCGGCATCTATAGCGGGCGTATGGGTTGGAGCTGGTACACAGGTAGCGCGGCATGGATGTATAGAGTTATCTTGGAAGAATTATTCGGAATAAGAAGAAGAGGCAACCGCCTTTCTATCGAACCGAGGCTGCCCGACGAACTCAACTTATCTGAATTAGAATACAATTGGGAAAACGGCACAATCAAAATCCAATTCAAAAAAACAGGCAAATACAGATTGATTGCCGATGATTTGCCCCTTCACGAAAGAAACTATATCAAGTTGAATGAGAATCAGACGAAAGTCGTAGTTGAGTTTTAGAGTTGGGATGAGGATGAATCCAAATTACAAATAAGGATGAAATGAAATCACAAATAGAGGTGCATAAATAAGGTATAGTTAGTGTGGAGTTAAGGATAAATTAGAGTTGAGAGATGAGAGTTGAGATGAGGAAAATATTTAGTCTTGAACGATAACAGTCCGACTAAAAAGGGGAATAATTGCTTCTTTCATAATTGCGAATGCTACTGATTCCGATAGTTAAAACGCCTTTTATAAAATGAAAGAACGATATTTGTAATCTGTACATTTTGATTTATATATTAACCCTTTTTTAGTAGTATTGGGTTGTTGACTTTATATAGTAAATTATGGTAATATTGCGTTATGGATTTGTTTGAGGCGACCAGAAAATCAATGGCTCCGTTGTCCGAAAGAATGCGGTGCGAAAAACTGAGCGATTTTTTGGGACAAGAACACTTATTGAGGCCGAATTCGTTGTTAGAACGCGCGATTAAAGCCGACAGATTGGGCAGCTGTATTTTCTATGGTCCTCCCGGTACAGGCAAAACCACGCTTGCGCATATTATTGCTTCTACCACCAAGTCCGGTTATGCCTATCTCAACGCCGTGTCTTCGGGCGTTGCGGATGCCAAAAAGGTTATCGAAGACGCCAAAAACCTTATGTCGGTATACGGC
>JAQVTZ010000039.1:0-6206 GCA_028699795.1 Clostridia bacterium
CATCTTCCGCTTGCGTGCCGTTTGATTCGCAAATAATGTAAGGAGAGAAACCATACGCGCATAACACTTCTGCCAGTGGCGGGAATTCGGGACCGTATTTTGTATCCTCAAAGGTTAGGTGTGAAAGCTCACCTTTGGGCCCGTAGGCAATCTTGCTAAAGTGAATGTGCAGTTGGTCCACTTTTTTGTAAGGGAGTTTATCCAATAATTTTTGAAAAATAGTATTATAATTTGCAGCGCTTTTTAGAATACCTTGTTCTCTTGCATTGATGTGACCGAAGTCGATACATGGGTAAAATGCATCGGAAAGAGTGCATAACTCGGCGACTTCGTCAACGGTGCCGATTTGTCCCATTTTACCCATCGTTTCGATGCATATTTTAAACTTTTGCGTATAACTTAGTTCGTCTAGACGCGCGGCAAGCAGTGAGATGTTTTGTTTGGTAAGCATAAAAGCATCTTCACGGGTCATTTTTCCTTGGCTTGCAGGATGGACAACGATTCTGTTGCCGCCGAATTGCTCGCATTTTCGTATGCTTTGCAACACATAGCCGATGGACTTTTCGACCATGAGAGGATCAGGATTGGCAAAATTGATAAAATATGGCGAATGAACGCTTAATTCTACGCCATGTTGAGCAAACTTTTGTCCAATTGCAGTTGCGGTTGCGGCGGCAAGCGTAACGCCTCTACCAAAGGAGTATTCAAACACCTCGATACCGCGCTCCGCACACCAAGCTGCTGCCTGCAATGTGCTTGTATTGCCTTCGTCATAAAACTTTTGGGAATTGCCCGCTACACCAAATTTAATCAATTTTTTGCCTCCGTGATATCCTTTTCTATTTGTTTCTTTAATGCTAACGCGCTGGGAAATTTTTGTATTCCTCTTATCCGATTTACAAAATTTATCACAATGTATTTACCATATAAATCCCCTTCAAAATCCAATAACAAGGTTTCGATTGTTGGTTTCTCGATATCAAAAGTAGGTTGCCCCCCAACATTGGTGAGTGATTGATAACTTTTGCCGTTTACTTCGGTAATTGTTTTATATACGCCGAATGCTGGCAAGAGTTTTTGCTTCAGAATTCCCAGATTAGCGGTAGGTACTCCGAATTTTCTGCCGTCTCCCCTGCCGTGTACCACATATCCCGCGCAAAAATAACTTCTTCCCAAAAGTACATTCGCCCGTCGGATATCGCCTTCTGCCAAAAGTTTGCGTATTCCACTACTCGAGACTTTTGTTTCACCCGAAATCACGGTATCGACTACTTTTAATAAAATGCTGTTGGAGGCGCACATTTTTTGCAAATCCGCAACCGTACAGGAGGCAGCATTCCCGAAAGTGTAATCGGCACCGCACACAAACGCCGCAACATCACCGTCGGCAACCAATTCGTCAAAGAAGTCTTTACCGCTTTGTAAAAACCTTTGCGGAGAAGAATTGATTACTTTTATACAGTTGACGCCAATTTCGGAAAGCAATTTTTTGCGTTCGTCCAGTGTAAAAATTTCTTTGACGGATTTCTTTGATAAAAGCTCGAAAAAATAATCATCGAATGTAGATACGCACACTTCTGCGCCTATAGAAGTCGCGTATTGCTGCGCTTCCGCGATCAATTTACGGTGTCCCGTATGCAAACTGTCAAAAAAGCCTAACGCAATGACTTTATCCATTTTATATCAGCCTCGTTTTGTAAATCAACCTGCCTTCGCAATCCGCGTATGCGATACCTGCAAGCTTACCTTCTATATATAATGCGAAATTTCCTTTGGGCATGCCGTCTGCTTCCACTTTCACGCCGTGGTAGATTTTTTCTGCCAAACTATCCGGCGCATGATACACGGGGAAAGAACGGCAGACCTCTTCTAACGGTATTATTTTATCGAAAACAGACCCGTCTGCAAGTTCTTCTAAAGTATAGGCTTGTTCGATGGTAAAAACACCGCTTTGCAACCGTTTAATGTAGCGCATATATCCCAAACTGCCGACAGCCGCTGCCATATCCCGCGCGATACTTCGGATATAGGTGCCGCCTCCGCATTCGATGCGGAAAGAAAAAACGCGTGTTTCGAGTTGTTCGAGAAGTTTAATGTCGTAAATATCCACCGTTTTGGGCTGAAGTTGTACTTCTTTACCCGCCCGCGCCAATTTATACGCTTTTGTACCGCCAATTACTTTTGCGGAGTACAAAGGAGGTACTTGGGCAAGATGTCCGCAGAGCAACGGCAGCACATTTTTTAAGTCTTGTTTGGAAGGTATTACTTCGGTAACGCCTATTGTTTCCCCTGACGCATCCAGCGTATCTGTTATGGCGCCAAAACTAAATTCGGCATAGTAAACCTTTTTTTTATCAATAAAATAATCGAACAGTCTTGTGCCGCGTCCCAATGCGACAGGCAATACGCCTTCGCCGTCGGGGTCAAGCGTGCCCATATGCCCTATTTTGTCGGGTTTGTGGCCCGCTTGTATCAATATGTATTTGAGTTTTGCGATAGCCTTAGAGGATGTCATGCCCTTGCTTTTATTGAGATTAAGAAATCCGTTAAGCATCCAGCATTTCACCTGCCATTTTTAAAAGTTTAGATATTGTTGTCTCGTAATCTGCATAAATACGGCAACCGCCGGCATTAAAGTGCCCACCGCCACCGAAATACGCTGCGCAAGCGCTTGCATCCACACCGTCTTTGGTACGAATGCCTACCTTATAAGCGTGCGCGTCCATTGCGGATACGGCTATCGCTATTTTTACACCAATAATATCGATAATCTCGTTAATAATGCCTTCGGTTTCCTCTGTGGTTGTGCCTGTAGCATCGAAATCTTCTTGAAGAAAAGAAATAATACCTACGCGGTTGTCATAGTAAAAAGCTGCTTTGGACAATACTCTGTTGGTGAGTTGAAACACATTTAATTTGGTATCTTTGCTTAGTTTGCGGTTAAGCATATAGATATCGACGCCGTAATCCGAAAGTTCGGCGGCAACATGCATGGTTTCGGATGTCGTAGAAGAAAAACTTAATCCTCCCGAATCCGTAATCAAGCCTGCATATAAAAGCGTAGCAACATCGTTGTCGATATATTTAGGGTCGTATTCTTTTAGCAATTTATATAATATTTGCGTGGTGGACGCGGCTTTCGGCTCTAATATCATGGTTTCGACAAAAGGCGTATTGCCCATATGGTGGTCGATACCGATTTGGTCGTCACACTTCAAAAACTTTTTGTAGCTGCTGGGGCCCATTCTGCTTGCTGCCGCACAATCTACCGCAATTCCGAGGTCATATGCTTTGAAAGAGTCTTTGTTTATCACATCGATATGGGGCAAAAATGCGAGATTATCGCGTATCTTGTTGTTCTCTTCTAAAAAACAATGTACTTGTTTGCCCGCATTTGTCAGATAAGTGTACAGCGCGAGCGAAGAGGAAACGCAATCACCGTCAGGATTGACATGCATAAAAACTGCCACTGAATACGCGGAATGAAGTTTTTTGATTACTGTTTCGTACATGATTTCCCCTATTCTTTATTTTGTTCTTCTTGGGAAGTATCCGTTAGGGTATCCTCGGAAGAAGAAGGAACGATATCTTTTAAAATTTTGTCTATTTTAAGACCGTACTCGAAACTTTCGTCCAAAACAAAAGTAATTTCGGGCACCGTACGGATGCGAAGTCTCGAGGCCAACTCTTTTCGGAAAAATCCGGCACCCGCTTGCAACGCTTTAAGAACAACTTTTTTGTCTTCGGCCATGATGCTTACAAAAACTTTGGCGTACTTTAAGTCCGCGGTAGTATTTACGCCCGAAACGATTACCATTGCTTGGGTTACTCTGGGGTCCTTGACATCATAACGAAGAAGCAACGATAATTCTCGTTGAATTTCGGAGTCGATTCTTTCGAATTTTATGTTTTTCATCATACCCTCCTGTAACAGTTTGACGCAATTACTCTTTAATAATGTGGAAGGATTCGATTAGGTCGCCTTCATTAAGATCGTTGAAGTTTTCTAATCCTATGCCGCATTCGAAGCCTGTTGCGACTTCTTTTACATCATCTTTGAGTCTTTTTAAGGAAGAAATCGAGGTCTCGGAAATAATGATATTGTCACGAATGACTCTTACATTTGCATTGCGCACGATTTTGCCGTCTTTCACCATACAACCGCCGATTGTGCCTACGCCGCTGATTTTGAACACCGCCCGTACTTCGGCTTTGCCGAGATACTGCTCGCGGAACTTGGGCGCAAGCATACCTTTGATGGCGCTTTCGATATCGTCAATCGCATCGTAAATGATACGGTAAAGCTTGATGTCGATATTATTCTTTTCGGCAAGCGCTTTTGCATTGCTGTCGGGACGGACATTAAAGCCGATAATGATAGCCCCAGTGGTATCTGCCAACATCACATCGGACTCGTTAATGGCGCCTGCAACCGCATGCACTACGCTTACTTTTACTTCTTCATTAGAAAGTTTGTTTAAGGATTCTTTCAGCGCTTCCACCGAACCTTGCACATCCGCTTTAATGATAAGATTAAGAGCTTTTAGCTTGCCTTCTGCAATAATTTTGGATACATCTTCTAGTGAAATCCTTGCGCTTCCTTCTCTTTGCGCCTTTTGTTTGGAAATTCTCTCGTCGGCAACTTGTTTCATCAGCTTTTCGTCGCTTACCACCATAAGTTGGTCGCCCGCATCGGGGACTTCTTGCAAACCGAGAATTGATACGGCCATTGATGGGGTCGCTTTGGATACCGGACGGCCTTTGTCGTCCTGCATTGCCCTTATTTTGCCCACAACCGAACCCGTTACAACGAAATCCGCAATATTAAGTGTGCCGTTTTGCACCAAAACGGTAGCCATAGGCCCTTTGCCTTTGTCCAGTTTGGCTTCAACAATGGTTCCTTTGGCAGCGCGATCGGGATTGGCCATAAGTTCCATCAGTTCGGAACTGATGAGTATTGTATCCAATAAACTCGAAATACCCTCTCCAGTTTTTGCCGAAACTTTGACAACGGGAATATTGCCGCCCCAATCTTCGGGAACCAATCCGTATTCTGTTAACTGAGTAAGCACTCTGTCTGGGTCAGCTCCGGCTTTATCGATTTTGTTTACTGCAATTATAATACTTACATTGGCGGCTTTGGCATGGTTGATTGCTTCGACAGTTTGGGGCATAATGCCGTCATCTGCAGCCACAACAATAATAACGATGTCCGTTACATTGGCGCCACGCGCACGCATTGCTGTAAACGCTTCGTGTCCGGGTGTGTCCAAAAATGTAATGGGTGAACCGTTAATCGATATAGAATACGCGCCGATGTGTTGGGTGATACCGCCTGCTTCGCCTGATACGACATTCGCTTTTCGGATATAATCCAAAATAGAAGTTTTGCCGTGATCGACATGTCCCATGATTGTTACGATGGGAGGACGCGGCACCAATTGCGAAGCATCGTCCTCGACTTCTTGGTCGTGTAGAGCTATTAGTTTTTCTTCGGAAGTTTCCGCTTTGTTTAGCTCTAGCGTCACGCCTAACTCGGAAGCGACGAGGTCTGCCGTATCAAAATCGATATTATCGTTAATAGTTTTTATAATACCTAAAAGAAAGAGTTTTTTGATGATTTCAACACCAGTTTTGCCTATTTTTTCGCTGAGTTCTTTGATTGTAATATGGTCCGAGGTCAATACAGCGTGGTCGATAACCGTTTGCGCTTGCGGCGGGACATATTCTTGCTGTTTGTTTTTGTTGCTTACTTTGCGGGTACGAATACGCGTCGTTTCCAAACCGAATTCGTCGAACTGTGCAAAAGACTGCGTGCCGCCTTTTTTGCTAAGTTTTTTCTTGCTTACAGCCTTTTTCTCATCAAAAGTCGCAAATTTATTTTGCCCTTTCTTTTTAGACCATTGGTTATTTGTAGTACTTGTATTGGGCATAACGGGAGGAGGAAGAATAGGTCTTGGTCCCATGGGCGGTCTTCCGCCTTGCGGACGAGGCCCTGCCTGATTACTACCGCTTCGGGGATAAGGAGGACGGCCCGCTCCGTCACGGCCGCCTCTTCTGCCTCTGTTCTCTTCGACAGGCGGAACATAAATGCGGATAACAGGTTTTTCGATCACCTGCTTTTTGGGTTTGGCAAATACAGGTGCAAATACTGCTTGGCGTATCTTTTCGTCTATCTCGGCCTGTTTTTGGTCTGCCGATGGTTC
>JAQVTZ010000039.1:6306-11739 GCA_028699795.1 Clostridia bacterium
TTTTTGGTCTGCCGATGGTTCTTCCTTCGCGACAGTTTCGGCCTTATGCGCCTTTTTTGCTTGCGCTTTTTTGGGCTTTTCTGTTGACTCGGTCTGTGTTTCGGGAGCGGCAGATTCCTCGGGTTTTTCGGGCACAGGAACAGCGACCTGTGCCTCCACTTTGGGCTCAGGTTCTTTTGTTTCGGGTATTAACGGTGACTCGATTGCCTTACGAATGGCCTCGTCGTTTTCTTGCAGAAGTCTCTCCCTCTCTTTCTGCTGACGGGCTCTTTCGTTTTGCCTTTCCAACTTCTCTTGAATCTCTTGGTTAATCGATTCTTTTTTGGCTTCTAAGCGCTTCATCAATTCTTCGATGCGTTTGCGCTGAGCGGAAATGGCATTTTGTATTTGGGGCATATGCTCTGCTTCGAATGCACCTATGCTTTTGATGTTGTTAAGAGAGTTGTCTGCTCTTTTCGCTTCACTCATTCTAATTACTATTCTCCTTCGAAAACTGTATCTGTTGCTTTAATAATCGCCTTTGCTAAATTAGAATCTTTAATGCCTATCGCTTTGCAAGAGGGTTTGGATATCAGTGACCCCAAACTTTGCAAATAGATAAGTTTAATTCCAAGCCGTTCGCAACGGGCGATCAGTTTTTTTTGTGTGTTGTGTGAGAGCGTTGTATCCGCTATCACCACTTTGGGCGCCGACTTGTAAATATTGTCCGCGCCGAATACCGCTTTACCTGCTTTAATAGAAAACCCAATATAAGATACTATCTTAGCGGTCTTGCAATCTTTTGATTTGCTCATAAACATCTTCTTTGACATTCGTCTTAAAGCTTCGGTTTGCGCCTTTCTTTTTAATGAATTTCTCTATACAACTGTCGTTTTTGCAAACATAACAGCCTCTGCCTTGCGCCTTTCCCGTTTCGTCCGCCTTAATTGTGCCGTCGGCGAATTTGACAATTCTTATCAGTTCGCTCTTTGGCAGTTTCTTGCGGCAAACCGCGCATGTACGCAATGGCGTCCAGTTGCTCATTCGTTATTTTCCTCAGATTCTTTAAGCGCTCTTGCGGTTTCGGCTTGGCCGTCTTCGCCGTCGCTGTTTTGAAGTTCGTTCATGACTTCACTGTACGGTTTGACATCGATACGGTAATTTGTCAATCTTGCGGCAAGTCTTGCGTTTTGGCCGCTTTTGCCTATCGCTAGAGATAATTTGTCGTCAGGCACCACAACTTTTGCGTGTTTTTCGGCCTCGTTAAGCTGTACCATAAGCACTTTTGCAGGACTTAACGCTCTTGCGATAAATTCGGAAGGATCGCTACTATATGGTATGATGTCCACCTTTTCGCCGTTCAGTTCGGAAACAATCGCGTTAACGCGGATGCCTTTTGCACCGATACACGCGCCTATCGCGTCTAAATTGGGATCTTCGCTGTAGACAGCCATCTTGGTACGATAGCCGGCTTCACGGACAATATTTTTTACTTTGACGAGATTGGAGCGAAGTTCGGGTACTTCGATATCAAACAGTTTGCGCACATAACCTGCGCAACTTCTGCTTACCAATACCCTAGAGCCCCTTGCATCACTACGCACTTTTTTAACATACACTTTAACTCTATCGTTTACTTTGAGTTTCTCGCCGTAAACTTGATCCGATTGCGACATCACACCTTCGATTTGGCTGCCGACAATCTCTACATAAACATTGTTGAGGTCGACCCTGCGGACAATCGCTTGCATCAGTTCGCCTTCTTTGTCTGTCATTTCGTTTTGCGCTTGTTCTCTCTTGGCCTCGTTAATGCGTTGCATAATGACTTGTTTGGCGGTTTGGGCGGCGATACGCGACAGCGTTTTGGGCGTTACATCTTCGCCGATAAGGTCCCCTATTGCCGCATCGGGTTTTATTTCCCTGGCTTCTTCTAAAGAAAGCTCGTTTTCTTCTTGAGGTTCTCCCTCAACCACAGTATGGTAAGCATAAAATTTGATGGTGGCCTTTTCGGGGTTGAGCTTAACTGCAATGGAGCGACTTTCGCCCGTTTCTTTTTTAAAAGCAGTTGCCAACCCCGCCTCTAGTGAGCTTAGAAGCATTGCTTTGTCCAGCTTCATATCTTTTTCCATCTGATCGAGAGCCAGGAAAAATTCTTTGTTTATCATTTTTTTGAGTTCCTCCGAATTGTTATGGTATTGGCTTACGCCTAATTTATTGATTTGAAATTGATATACGGCTTAAGTAGTTTCATTTCGTCGCGTCTAACCGTTTTTTTGGCACTTTTTACGATAAAGGTAGCGGTTTCGGTATCGTATGAATCCAATGTGCCAATTAGTTTCTTTTTTTTGCCGGATGCTTCGGTGAAGTCGGCTTCCAGTTCTGTTCCGAGATTTCTTTCGTAATCCCTGTCTGTTACGATAGGTCTGTCGAGACCCGGCGACGAAATGTTTAGCACATAATTGGCGCCGTTCGTGATGTCTTCTTTTTCGAGCGGCTCGTCCAGTGCATTGTTTACGCGTTCGCAGTCATCTAATGTGATACCGCCTTTTTTATAGATGAAAACCGTAATGCCGTTCGCTTTGTTGGCGTATTTACATTCGATTTCAACGACCTCGTAGCCAAGGGACTCGACAATAGGCACAATAAGCTGTTCGGCCTTTTCTTTTACCCTTGCGTAATCCATATTCACCTCATAAACAAGTTGAGAGCGGCGTTTGCCACTCTCAAACAAGATAAATCTTATTCAGTATTTATATATTAACATATAAAGAGTTATTATGCAATTGTTTTTGATAATATTTACAAAAATTACACCGAAATAAAATAATAGGCACCTCTATTTCGTGTATTCAAGGAATTTTGGAATGAATTTTCGAGTAGAACTGCCGTTTTGACGAAGGTAAAAGCATAGCTCTTGACAAGATTCCCGTTTAGAAACTTTGTAATAATTTTATGTTACTATTAAGTTTTTTTAACACATTTTTGAAATAATCGGGTAAATCCGCACGGAAAACAAGCCTTTCCGATGTAGAGGGATGAGTGAATTCCAGCTTATACGCATGAAGAAGTTGCCCGTTTAATCCGAACTTATTCGACCCTCCGTATACACGATCCCCTGTTACAGGATGATGAAGATATGCCGCATGCACGCGTATTTGGTGGGTTCGACCAGTATAAAGCTCGAATTCAGTTAAAGTGTAACTGCCAAAACGCTCTAACACTCTATATGAAGTTTTCGCAACTCTTCCATCCTCACGGACAGCCATCTTTTTGCGGTCGGTCTTAGAGCGGTCTATCGGTTTCTCTATAATGCCGCTTTCTTCTTTGATATTGCCGTCAACCAAAGCAATATAGTATCTTTTGGCGCTTTTTTCGGAGATTTGCCTTGCCAAACTGTTATGGGCGGCATCGTTTTTGGCGATTACCAACAGCCCCGAGGTGTCTTTGTCCAATCGATGCACGATGCCCGGTCGGATTACACCGTTAATCGTAGATAAGTCCTTAATATGGAACAATAACGCGTTGACAAGCGTGCCCGAAGGCGACCCTGTTGCAGGATGAGTTACCATACCCTGCTTTTTGTCGATTACGGCTAAATCGGTGTCTTGATATATAATATGAACGGGAATATCTTGGGGAAACGCTTCTAAATTTATGGGCTCCCCCGCGTCCGCTTCCACAGTCTCGGTGCCCTTTAGCACAAATGACGCTTTTATGACGCTATTACCGTCTACCGTCACACCGCCCTTTTCGATAATGGTCTTTGCCCTTGAGCGTGACAGATCTTCTATTTTGTCGGAAAGAAAAATATCGAGCCTCCGTCCGCTGTCTGCGGCATCCGCAATAAGTGTGTACTTCATTTTGAAGGGACTTCCTTTGTATCGTCCTTTTTCTTTATCGTGTTTTTCTTATCGTCGGGTTTATAAAAAAATAAAATAAAAATCAATATAAAAATAACACCCACGGTTAACGCGGAATCGGCAATATTAAATACCGCAAAATCAATTAGCTCGAAATAAATAAAATCTCTTACATACCCCAACATAAACCTGTCTATCATGTTGCCGACCCCTCCGCCAATAATCATTACAACACCAGAACGAAGGAAAAAATTGCGGTTTTTTACGGAAAATACCTGAAAAACCGCTACAATAATTACTGTGACAAGCGAAATTATTGAGAGTATGGTAGTGCTGTTTTGGAACATACCGAATGATGCGCCGGTGTTCTCTATCGGCGTAAGCACCAAAACGCCTTTGATAATTATGAAATCACTGCCAGTATCCCTTAAAGTTTGGTATATAAATCTTTTCGTTACCAAATCGAGAGTAAGAATAACCGCAAAAAACAATAATTCTACTGTGAGAAGTAAGGCTATTCGGGATAAAGTCATCCCTTGGAACGGCTTCTTGAGAGCCACAGAAAATTTTTGCGCGTACAGCGTTAGTTTTTCTCGCATATTCATATAAAAAGTATACTATATCGGCGCAACTTTTTGCAACAAAAATTGTGACTAATCCTCCAGCTTACTTACAATGTCGACGCCGCCGGGTGCCAAAACATATATTTTTTGGTCAACACGGTCGATATTTCCGTCCAGCGCGTATACCGCTCCGCTTAAAAAATCGAGCATTCTTTGCGCTGTCGGTACTTCCGTTTCCGAAAAATCAACCAAAACTCCTTGTTGTTTTTTGAGTCTGTCGATAAGTTTTTGGATTTCGGCAAAGCTTTTGGGCTTATTTATTGTGATGTTTTTGCGGCCTATGGGAGCGCTTAAGCGTTTGTGCCGCATATATTCATCATAGGAGGTAGAACCTCGTTTTTTTGTGGTTTTGGGCGGTATTTCCCCGTTTTTTAACACATCCAAAAAAGACACTATTCTAATTTATCTCCTAATTTAGAATACTTTAGATTATTTGGAATCAAACAATATTCTACCCAACCGCACAAGGTTCGAGCCACATTCTATCGCAGTTTCGAAGTCGTTACTCATCCCCATCGAAAGCGTATCTACATTGGGCAGAAATTCTTGCAAGCTCTGATAAACCTCATACACGCTCCGAAACAGATAGTGCAGTTTGTTTTTACTTGCGTTAAGGGGCGCAACCGCCATAATACCTTTTAACTCGAGATTAGGAAATTCTGCAAGGGAATGGGCAAAGGCTTTTGCCTCGGATATCGGCAATCCCCCTTTATTCTCTTCTGCTCCGCTGTTTATTTCGACCAACACCTTCTGCACAAGGCCGTTTTTTTGGGCAAGTCTGTTGATTTCCGCGGCAAGACGATTGCGGTCTACGCTGTGGATGAGACGAACTTTGCCGATAAGGTATTTTACTTTATTGGTTTGTAACTGCCCGATAAAATCCCAAGGAAGCGCGGGAGAATATTTAGACAGGAATTCCTGCACCCTATTCTCGCCAAACGCGGTCAATTTCCCTGTGGAAAATGCAGCTT
>JAQVTZ010000215.1 GCA_028699795.1 Clostridia bacterium
ATTGGGAATCGGAACCTTGATATTGTCCGAAAGGATTTCATTGTTTTCGATACTGTCCAACTTCACTTTAGGCGAAAAATCGTTGTCTACGGCAAGAAGAAAAAATACCAATTCCAGCACATCTGCTTTGGTTTTACATTGCGATAGCAATCTGTTGGCAAGCATCAGCATGGCAGACCACCCCTCCACCAGTTTGTCTAAAGCAAAACTGTAGAGGCCTTTTAAGGAGATATATTTGAGATTATACAGTTTTTTTTCTATTTTTTCTTTCTCTTCATCGAGGTCAAAACTCAAAATTGCCCCAAAAAAAGCGGCGTATTCCAGCCCGGCATCCTCCGGCACCGTAATGCCCGCGCGCATAAATTTATATTTATAAAAGATCGTTATGACCGAAGAAACAATATCTCTGATAATTGCCCTGAACCCTTTCATCTCTGAATCGATATCAAGCGTAATTAGATTTTTATGCTTTGTCTCCTCTAAATTACATGAGGGATAATAGCCTAGCCTCTGAAGGATATATTCTTTCTCTCCCGCCTCGTCCATGTCGAGAATAAGCCGTACATTCGTCATATCACTAGTATATGAATCGGCTCTTAAAAAAAGTGCTTGGTTGTTCATTAGAATGGGTAATCTTTCAAAATAATTTGCCAATCTGTATCATTTGCAAAAACCCCGCACATTTTGTGTACGGGGTAAATCTGCCAATCATTATCTTATACGGTAACCTTAGCTACAGATTAGATATTTTCTTGTATGTTTCCTTCACCTGTAGAAAGACGGAAAGACAATTTTTTGCGGGCGCCGTCTTCCAGATAAAATATGGTAATGTTATCGTCGTCTACATATTCTGCGCTAATCACAATCGCTTTGGATTGCTCGAAAAACTTTTTAAGAAGCTCTATCTCTTCTTCTCCGTAGGTGCCGACATCGTCGGAGACAAATAATACGCCTCCAAACAAGTTATTCACTTTGGCAAGCAGCAGTTTTTGTTCCTTGGTAAACTTCAGGTTGTAATCGCGCAAGAAAAACACATCGGGATCGCTGCAGAAAGCGCGCTTGTTAAGGTGTCTTCTTTGGATGGCATTGTTGATAGAGTTTTGCGCCGAAGGGATTTCTCGGCTGATAAGCAATTTATTATAATATTTTGGTTTGTATTTGAGGTCGACATCGCAACCGATACGGCAGGCGTCCACATAACCGAATGATGGCCCTAACGGCACACCGCAACCGAGTATCAGTTTGTCGCCCACACACTCACGCAAAAACTCCATGGCTTCGGTCATAATGGTGCCTCTCGTCTTACCGCCACGGGGTATCATGCATTGGCTATATAAAAAGTCCAGCTTTACCATATCGTAGCCCCATTCGTTTACGACAACGCCCAAAACATCTTTGATATAGGCCCGCGCTTCGGGATGATATAGATCCAGCGTGTATGCGCCGCCCCATGCAATACATCCCAAAACAGGCTTGCCGTTAGGCTTACGCAATAACCAATCGGGGTGTTCTTCTACAATTTTTGACTTTTTGGTTGCATTGAAAGGCGCCAACCAAAGCCCCGCTTTGTACCCTTTTTCGTGTATTTTGTCCGCAAGATACTTCATACCGTTAGGAAAATCGGGATTGGGGATCAGCCAATCGCCCACAGTGGGCTCGTATCCGTCGTCTATCTGGAAAATGTTGACGCTGTCTTTTACGCGGTCTAAAGAATTGAGGTCGCGCATAATAATTTCTTCGGTGATATGCGTAAAATAGTTGTACCAAGAAGTATATCCCGACAGAAAATCGGTACGGGGTTTGGGTAAATTCATTGCGCCGAAGTAAGCATCGAAAACAGTGTCATAGGCGCCTTTTATTCGCACAAGGTTAAACAGTTCATACGGCTTATCAATGACAAGTCCTTCCACCTCTTTTGCGACGATAAAAGTGTTTTTGTTTAAGTCCGCTTTAAATACCGTAAAGCCTTGTCTTTCGCTAAGCGACCCCCAAAGCTCCAATTCCGATTCTTTGCGGAAATAGGTGTAAGTATAGCTGTGAAAAACGCTCGCAGTCTTGGGATACTCGTAAAAGATTTGGTCACTGCTGGCTGCAGGTAAATGCTTCAACATGGGTAATAGTTTTGTAAGGCCCGTTATCCCGCGGTATTTGTCGCCTTTGCGGTACTCTCTGGATGTTGTCCAAGATTGGTACCCGTTACAAAAAATTCTTTCTTCGTTGGCATATTTTCTTTGATAGCGAAGTTCAAACGCCATAATCTCCATTTTTTCTCTGGGGATAATGGTAATTTTTAGTTCGTTTTCGTTTGTGTTATCCTCGATAAAATAGTGCTGTGTCTGATATAAATCGTCCTCGTAAATTTTCCCGTTAAATTTGTATTTAATGTATAGCTTATTCTCGTTCATTTCTGTCTCCTATTCCAATTTTATTCCGTCATACGGAACACCTTATATATAATAATATATTATGTAAGAAAATTCAATACCTTTTAACGATTTGACACCGCGAAACGAAATATGCAAAAGCCGTTAATGATATCGGCGGGACTATCATATAGTAAAACATGCTGAAGTTTCGGTTTCATACAACCTTTTGGATTTTTGCGATTGTGCTTATTCTTCAAGGAAAACTTGATATGCTTGTGTTTACCGTGATTTCCGCCGTATTGCACGAAGCGGGCCACGCCGTCGTCGCGTATATCAAGGGATATGTGCTTACGGAAATCACGCTGATGCCTTACGGCGCAGTTTTGCAAGGCACCGAAACTATCACGAAAAACGATGGCCTTGCTATCGCATTAGGCGGCCCTGCTGTTAATTTATTGCTGTCAATTACGGTATTGGCATTATGGTGGCTCTTCCCTTCCACTTATCCTTTCACCGAAACACTTCTAAAA
>JAQVTZ010000040.1 GCA_028699795.1 Clostridia bacterium
ATATCATTGCGGTAAAAAATGTACCGTCTTACCGCGGCGCTTACACGGACGCGCAATACGAACAAATCAAACAGTTGGCGGATATCTGCGACAATTTCAGGTTGGGTCGCACCATGGATATTCTTGCTTCTGTCGAAAACCTGATACGCTACAGCTCTCAGCCTCAAATCATACTGGATGCCTGCCTTATCAAAGCGGCCGAACTCCAAACAGAACCGAATATTGAAGCGTTGCTTAGCCGTATCAGAGCGCTCGAAGCCCGTCTGAAAAAAATCGAAACAACGGGTATCAAGCTAGAAGCGCAAAGTTCGTTCTCACAAAACACAAACCCTGTTGCGCCCGCCAAAAGCGTCGAGGACACCCTTGCAAAAGTCGCATCGGAGGTAGAAGAAATTCCTGTTTTCGAGGAACCCGCAGAAGACGCTCCCCCCGAGCCCGACAGCCTTGCCAAGTCCGTCATGAGCGCACTTCTTACCGCGGTAAGAGAGCAAGGATATAATATGTTGTACACATTGCTCGCCCAACAAGAAGACTTTTTAATGAAAGACAATATACTTAATATAAAGATTTCGGATGCCGCAAGCTGGTCTTTGCTTAGCGCGAATTCCAATCCCGAGCTTCTGAAAACATTGGTAAAAGAAGCATTCGGCGGAGATTACGGAGTAGAACTCATCCGCAAAAGCAATAAGACGGAAATTCGTCACGAAAGCCGCAACACGCTTACCGAGCTGTTCGGCAACAGGTTGCAAGACAAAAACCGTCGGTAACAATAAGGGCAATAAAGAATATATTATTAAAAATGGTTTTTATAACCGAAAGGAGTAAAATATGAATAAATTCGGAGGCTTCGGCGGCGGAAACAACATGCAACATCTGATGAAGCAGGCACAAAAGATGCAACAGGATATGCTAAAGGCGCAGGAAGAACTTGCCGAAACCGAAGTTGTCGCCACCTCGGGCGGCGGTATGGTCGAAATCGTGATGACTTGCGACCGCCAACTGGTATCTATTAAAATAAAACCCGAAGCGGTAGACCCGGACGATGTCGAAATGCTGGAAGATATGCTTGTTGCAGGTTTCAACGAAGCGTCAAAATTGGTAGAAGAAGAACAAAAACGGTTGATGGGTCCTTATGCGGGCGCAATGGGCGGCCTCGGGGGTTTGATGTAACAATGCAAATAGAAGCGTTATCCAGACTGATCGCCAATTTCCGCAAACTGCCCGCCGTCGGACAAAAGACAGCGACACGCTATGCCTACGGCATTTTGGATATGAGCGAAGACGAAGTGCAAGAGTTTCTCGACGCCATACAGACCGCCAAAGAAACCGTGCGCTTCTGCAAAGAATGCGGCAATTATACCGACAGAGAAGTTTGCGAACATTGTCTTACAGCAGATAAATCTACGATTTGCGTCGTCAAAGAGCCGCGCGACATACTCGCTTTCGAAAAAATGGGAAGCTATAACGGCTTATACCATGTTTTGGGTGGCGCGCTGGATTTCCAAAAAGGCATCACGGGCGACAGTTTACGCATTAAAGAACTTCTTTCCCGTTTGGACGGTGTGCAAGAAGTCATTATCGCGTTAAACCCCGATGTAAGCGGCGAAATGACCGCGGTTTATCTGTCCCAACTTCTTAAGCCTTTGGGCAAAAAAGTCACAAGGCTTGCCCACGGCATCCCCATGGGAAGCGAAATAGAATACGCCGACGAAGTCACTCTGTCGAGAGCGCTAACCGACCGACAACCATTATAACCATTTCATCATAATATTTAGAACAATCATCGAGCTGTCTCAAAAAAAACGAGACAGCTTTTTATATGGTTTCTTTTAAGGAAAAATAGCCGAATGGTTTCAAAGCTAATTTTCGCACAAAGTGTATCACTTTTAAAATCGTATTTATGAAGTGATTCATTAAATATACAATAAAAAGGTTGTAGCCTCTATCTCAATTTTTTGTTGTATAATTGCGGTTAATCCGTAAATAATAGCTGTGAGGTGATTTATATGATAGCTATGATTACATTAGGCGTAATAGGAATACTCGTTTTGGTAGGCCTTGGAAGAAATACACTCAAGGACTTTCACATTAACGCCATCTTTTTTGTACTGATGATTGCGGCCGTAATCGGTCTTAATTTCATCCCAACTCTTTCGATAGGTGCTTTCAGTTTCCGTATCGGCTCTTTGCTTCTGTATCTTTTCGCTTTCGTAATGTTTTGGTTTTTTGGCAGATTCACCAGTCAAATTACCGCATTCGGAATCGCGCTTATCTTGGGCGGTTTGGCCTTTGCAGCGACAAGGCTCGCCCTGCTGGGAGGAGGAGGATTTTTTGCGACAACCAATTGGGTCTACGCTCTCATTATAGGCACACTGTCCTTTCTGCTCACACAAAACGGAAAATTTAGCTTTGTGGTCTCCGTTATCGCGATGATGCTGTTCAACGGACTTGTGCAAATCGGCACGGGAGCGTACAACCTGCACTTTGGTTTTGACTGGACGGTTATCGCGCTGCTGACAAGCGTCGCAATGTTCGAGGTATTCTCGCGCGTGATGCGCAAACCTTCCAAACTGGCTTACTATTTCGAGACCAGTCGAATGGAAGAACACGATTAAGCCATTACGATTATTTGATCTCTAAAGCGGATAGGATTGAATCCAAGAAGTTGCCGGCTGCAGGACGAATAAGTCTTGCGGTCGCTTCTTCTGTAATGCTTTGGTAAGTTTCTTCATATCCTTCTGTGCGGAGATAATCATCTAAAAATGTTACCAGCCCGCCCTTTGCGCTTGCATCCACGGCAAGCCCTTTTAGGCCTTTGATACTTCTCTTCTCCATCTCGCTGGAGGGCGGTAACAATACCGTTAGAACTTGTTTATACGCCGCTTCAATTAGCGTTTTGGATACGGGGCGTGTCACAACCAAATCCGCGGCGGAATACAACAAATTGAGGTCTCCCCCTTCGTTAAATGCCTTAAACGGGATTTCCATCGCGTAATCCAAAAGCTCTCTGTCGCCTCCACAATAAGCGACAACATTGCATCTTGACGCAAACTCCTTCAGTTCGCGCAAAGCTGTTTTGTCTTGTTCGGTATGCTTGCCGTAAGCGCAAAACAGTACAACAGGAATGAAAGGGTCCAGCTCTAGTTTTTCACAAGCATCTTGCTTTTCGATAAACACATCGTAAACCTCAGAAACGGGAAGATTGCTTATGGCAATCTTTTTTTCTTTTACGCCTGCGTTCGTAAGCATCGTTAACACGGCCATGTTTTCTACAAAATACTTGTCTATATGAGGATTGATAATGCCGCAATGAATCGCAAAATCTTTCACCAACATAAACACCTTGGTTTCGGGTGAAAACTTGGCTCTTACGGAAAGAACTTCGGGAGACAACGCGCCGCTCATCATAATAATCAGCATGGGATTGTAGCGCGAAAGGACATTGCGCATCTTCAGGTAAGACACGCTTCTGTCTTTATAAGTAATATCGGGCGAAGGCACCTTGTCGATGCTTCTCTCTTCGCTCCCTTCCAACAGCTTTTTGGCAGTTTTAATAATCAATCCGTCGGGATTCAGCAGTATATCCTTTGCTATCTGCATTCCCGTACTGCGGAATTCGTCCTCGCCGATAATGATGCAAAGGATATCCTTTACGGGAGCCAATCTTTCTTTGATAGCTCGCGCAAAAATTCCGCTTTTTTCGTTCGCGAATATCAAAACGGTCTTCTTGTTCTTCATAATGTCCTCTTTCTTAATGTTCGAAGATAATTGGAAGAATGATGGGATGTTTCTTTAACTTTTTGTCTAAGTCTCTTGCAATGCTTTTGCGCACATATGCCCTAATTTCGTTTACCGTCATATCACGGAACTCACCCGTTGCAAAAGACTGCTTCACTCTGTTTTTTATTTGTTCTTCGACATTTTTTGATATCGTAAGACCTCTTGTTTCAAAATTGGGCTCGCTCTCTAGTTGTCCCGAAGCCCCCACATTAAGAATAACGATCACAAACCCGTCTTCACTAAGATTTTTGCGGTCGCGCAAAATCATATCGCTGCTTTCTACAAAGCTTCCGTCCAACATGATACGGCCTCCGCTCAGTTTCTCCACTTTTTTGAGGCCCTGTTTAGAGACTTCTACAATATCGCCAATTTCGGGGATCAGGGTATTTTCCTTATTGATATCCAGCGTTACCGCAAGATCAATATGCTGCTTTAAGTGACGGTATTCGCCGTGTACGGGGATAAAATAACGCGGTTTAACCAAAGATATCATTGTTTTGAGTTCTTCGATGCATGCGTGGCCCGACACATGAACTTCGCTAAGGTCTTTATAAATAACATCCGCGCCCTTTTTGCATAAGTTATTGATGACATTATAAATCATTTTCTCGTTGCCGGGAATCGGGCTGGAAGAAAAGATTACGCAGTCGGTGTCACTTATTGTCACTTTCTTGTTTTCGTCTTTGCTCATTCTGGTGAGCGCAGATTCGGGCTCGCCTTGGGTGCCTGTGGAAATAATGCAAATCTTATCGTATGGGATTGAGTTAATCTTCGAGAGATCCACAATGCTGTCCCTCGGATAGTTCATTTCTTTGAGTTTGTGCGCGATATCTGCAATATTTATCATAGAACGACCGCTGAACGCGATGCGTCTGTTGTACTTAATACAACAATTGATAATTTGTTGCACCCTGTGGATATTGGTCGAAAAAGTTGCGACAATAATCCTTTTGTGCATGTTTTGGTAGAACAAGTCGTCCAGTTTTTGCCCTACACTACGCTCGGACATGCTGTACCCCTGCCGTTCGACATTGGTCGAGTCTTGCAACATAAGCAAGACGCCTTCTTTGCCTATTTGCGCGATGCGCGCAAGGTCTATGGGCCTACCGTCCACAGGCGTATAGTCGATTTTGTAATCTCCTGTAAAAAAGATAACGCCTTTGGGCGTAGTGATAGCTATCGCATATGCGCCCGCGATAGAGTGCGTTACCCTTACGAATTCGACTTTAAAACATCCGATATCAAATACCCGTTTATTATCGTCTACAATATTGGTTTGTACTTCTTTTAGTCTGTGTTCGCGCAACTTGTGCTGCACGAGCGCAATAGAAAAATTAGAGCCGTAAACGGGAACATGAATTTCTTTGAGCACATAAGGCAATGCGCCGATATGGTCTTCGTGTCCGTGCGTCAGAACAATCCCCTTGATTTTGTTTTTGTTTTGTACTAAATACGAGAAGTCTGGTATCACATAGTCTATACCGGGCATTTCGTCCATATCGGGGAAAGATAATCCCGCATCTACTACAATGATATTGTTGTTATATTCTATAGCGGTCATATTTTTGCCTATTTCGCCTACGCCGCCCAGAAAAGCTATCTTTAGATTTTTTGCCAAAAGTCACCTCATTTTATTATGGAACCTCTAGCAATTACACTCTGCCAAAAACAAAATGGCCAAAGTGAGAAAGGAGAGATTTCCATTAGTTTGTTACTAATATTATATACTAAAATTTCCCTTTTCACAATCGTTTTTTCTTTGTACCTAGATATAGCTGAAAATGCAAAACGGCACCTCATAAAGAATCGGAATAATTACGCCGTTCCTTTCTCAAACTAATCTCACGAGAGGTATTATGAAAGCAATTATTATGGCAGGCGGAAAAGGCGTGCGTCTCCGCCCTCTTACAAATGATATTCCCAAGCCCATGGTAAAAATAATCGATAAACCCGTATTGCAATACATGATAGAATTGTGCAAAGCTCACGGCATTACCGATATCGGCATTACGCTGGGATACCGCAGCGACTGTATTACGGAGTATTTCGGTGACGGTAATTGGCTGGGCGTTAAGCTTACTTATTTTTTTGAAGAGCAGCCTTTGGGTACTGCAGGAAGCGTAAAAAGTACCCGAAACTTTGTTTCGGATGATTTTATTGTTCTTTCGGGCGATGCCTACACAACAATAGATTTATCCAAAGCGATTGCCTATCACAAAGCGAAAAACTCCCCTTTTACGCTGGTTGCGACACCCCACAAAAACCCTGTCGGATTGGGAATTTTGGAAACAGACCACAACGGCAAAATCTCCGCGTTTCTCGAAAAGCCCGAGAATCCGCATCCGTCTCTTATAAATTGCGGAATCTATATTATGCATAAATCAATGCTGAATATGATACCTGAAGGCTCGTACGATTTTGGCAAACAGTTCATCCCCCGCCTTGTAGGCGAGGCTTACGCATTTGTTACCTACGATTATTGGTCGGATATCGGTACATTGCCGTCTTATTATTATACGAATTATCTAATCTCCTTAGAAGGAGAGACTGCGGCGGCATCCAATTAAAATTTCAGCTTTTCATACTATTCTCTATTCCGTATATTTTTCAATTCACTACATGGTCGATATTTACCTATATTTTTTCTTATTTTAGGGTGTTATTGTTTTGACGAACAAAAAATAAAGAGTATAATAACTTTATTGTTTATACAAAACCAAAGGAGAAACAGATGAAAGTTTATAATTATGCGGCGGGCCCATCTATGCTTGCCGAAGAAGTAAAACTTGAAGCGCAACGCGATTTTCTCAGTTATAACAACAGCGGAATATCCGTTACAGAAATGAGCCACCGTTCCAAGCTTTACATAGAAATTCATACCGAAGCAGAAGCCCTTCTCCGCGAGTTAATGGACATCGGAGAAGATTATTATGTTCTATTTTTACAAGGAGGCGCCAGCACCCAATTCGAAGCCGTACCGCTCAATCTGTTATCAAAAGGCAAAGCGGATTATGTCGTAACAGGCAATTTCGCTTCCAAGGCTTATAAAGAAGCCCAAAAATATGGCGATATCGCTTTGACGGCAAGCTCCAAAGACAAAAACCATACCTATATCCCCAATGTAGACGACTTAAATTTCCGCGAGGATATCGACTACGTACATATCACCTCCAACAATACGATATTCGGTACGCGCTATACCAAATGGCCTACCCCCAACGCGCCCCTCGTATGTGATATGTCCAGTATGATTTTAAGCGAAGTTGTCGATGTCAACCGATTTGGCATAATCTATGCGGGCGCCCAAAAAAATATCGCGCCTGCGGGTCTTACGATTGTAATTGTCAAAAAAAGCCTTATCGGCAATCCGTTGCCGATTTGTCCTACCATGCTGCGTTACAGTACCCAAGCCGAAAAAGGAAGTTTATATAATACCCCTCCCTGTTTCGACATTTATATGGCAATGCTAACCTTCCGCAGACTCAAAAAATTGGGCGGTATTGCCGCAATCCAAAAAGTGAACGAGTATAAAGCGGGCTTATTGTACGACTTTATCGACAACTCCAACTTTTATAAAAACCCTGTGGTGCCTGCCGATCGCTCTCTTATGAATGTTCCCTTTACGACACCTACTACCGAATTAGACGCGCAATTTGTTTCCGAAGCAACAAAAAACGGGCTGGTTGCTTTAGGCGGACACCGTTCTGTGGGCGGTATGCGCGCAAGTATCTACAATGCTATGCCCGTCGAAGGCGTAAACGCTCTCATCGATTTTATGAAAACATTTGCGCATAACAATAAGTAAGAGGTACCTAATGTTTGAAATACTGAAACTTAACAAAATCAGCGATAAAATATATAATGTGTTCGACAAAAATTACAAAGTTTCCAATAGCGCGGATTCTCCCGATGCGATCATGGTACGCAGTTACCAAATGGCAGATTATCCGATTAACGACAATTTGCTTGCAATAGGCAGAGCCGGCGCGGGGGTAAACAATATTCCGCTACCGCGCATGACGGATGCAGGCGTCGTCGTATTCAATACGCCTGGGGCAAACGCCAACGCTGTCAAAGAGCTTACCGTATGTGCAATGCTCCTTGCTTCGCGCGATATCGTAAGCGGCATCTCTTGGCAATCGACACTCATCGGCATGGGGCCCGAAGTGCCAAAGTTGGTCGAAAAAGGCAAAGCGCAATTCGGCGGTATCGAAATCGCAGGCAAAACTTTGGGTATTATCGGTCTGGGCGCGATAGGTCTTAAGGTCGCCAATGCGGCAGTCGCAATGGACATGCGTGTCATAGGTTGCGACCCCTACCTCACCAAAGAAAACCAAGCAAGGTTAGACCGCTCTGTATCTATTATCTCTTTAGAAGAAGTTCTTTCGCAATCAGATTTTGTCACTCTTCATGTGCCGTATATCGACGCCACAAAGTATATGATAAATGCGCAAACCATTGCCAAAATGAAAACAGGCGCCGTCCTTATCAATCTCAGCCGCGGCGAATTGGTGAATAATGAAGATATTAAAGTCGCTCTCGAAAACGGCAAGATTCGCCGTTATGTGGTAGACTTTCCTACCGAAGATATTATCGGCGTACCCAAAATCATCTCCATACCCCATTTAGGAGCAAGCACTGAGGAAGCCGAAGACAATTGCGCCGTCATGGCGGCAGCACAAGTGAAGGATTACCTCGAGAACGGCAACATCAAAAACAGCGTGAACTTCCCTAATTTGTCCATTGGCAGACGGAGCGCGCACCGCTTGACCATCACATACAATGCGGGCAAAGGTGTTATCGAAAAGATTACCGCCGTTCTCGGCAATGCCGATTACACGCTCAATTTTGCCGAAAAGAAAACCATAGGCTATGCAATCATCGACACCGACAAACCTTTAGGTGACGGCGGAGACAGCCAAAGCATCGTCGAGGAAATTTCCGATTTGGAAGACATTATCAACATCAGAATTCTGTAAACAAATATAAGTTTTTTAAATGATAAACCCGTACGGTCCACCGTACGGGTTTATTTATTATTGATATGTAAACGTTTTACCCTCTCTTCTTCTTCAAAACCAAATAAGTGACAAGAAAGCCTGCGCCGCATACGCCCACAATAATGGAAGCGGTGATTGCAAGCAACGACCAAGAATACAGTTTGCCTCCTATATAGATACCGTCTCCGCCGCTTCTTTCGGCCACAAGATACATTTCTCCCACCGTTGTTGTGGCGGCGTAAATTCTGCCGTCACGCACTTCGCTTACCAATTCTATAAGCGTGCCCTCCGAGTCCGCATAAAGTTTTCCGCCTATCGCGCCTTCGGGTAAAGGCATATCGAAAGTCATAGAGCCCGTAAGATGAACATCCGCGCTCGCGCCCGATAACAATATCGAAAAGGGGTACACCTTGCGCTTTTTGAGTCCGCTCATAGAACCTGCTTCGTCCGCAAGACTGCCGCTCTCCGCTTTGTCCAGCTTTACGGATACGCTTTCGCCTTTAAGCGCATCGGTTGCGGAAGGGTCGAGTTGAAACGCTATCCCTCCGTCCAATCCGGGAGGTATCGCACCTATTTTGTTGATTACGGTAATATTACCCGCGATAGCAATGTCTATCGCGCGTGCTTTGTCCGCGATTTCGGAAGACTGCGCCATATCGTCTATCAGCAACATGCTTAACGCATTGCAAGCCTGTTCTACCGCCGACCAACCCTCTAAAGTGTACTCGGCACGGACAAGCGCGAGAAACTTTCGGTTGCTTTCCTTTAGTGTGGCAAAGTCGAAATAATGATTATGATAGGTATATTCCGTTCGGTTCCCGGCTCCGTCTTCGGCGACTACCGTAAAGTTGTACATATCCATAATGGGCGCGCTGTAATAACCGTTTTCCAACTGCTGAAAGTCGCCGCCTGTTTTAAAAAAAACTCTTTGGATACCGCTTAATCTGTCTGTCGCTTTAATAAAAAATACGACGGGATTCTCGTCCATCACATTACAACTAATTGTTGCGGTATCTTGCATGATGGTTAGATTGGGCGGGGTTTTATCTACATTGTCGATGATACGGCTGACATATTTCTTTTCGCCGTTTTCGTAATAGTAAATAAGAATCTCGTTTTCGCCTTCGGTAGTTATTTCGATAGGTCCGGTGTAATCGTAAGGAAACGACCCCGAAGCGGTTACAATAGCGTATTTTTTTTCGGCGAAAGGGTTGTCGTCATAACCCGCGCCCCAGTTAATAGTAAGGGTAACGGATTTTGCATATTCTTCCGTATCTAAGGTGACTACGGGAATGCCCGTTTCGGGAACACCGTGTTTGCTGTATGTAAAGTTGTATTCTTTGCCGTTACCCGCATTGTCTACGACATAAAAAGTCAGTACGCCGTTGCCGCCAATTGTCAAATAATTGTCTAAATCTCTGCGGGCAGGAGGAATGATAGAGTCCAGCGATACAGGCTCTATCGAATCTTGTTGCTCTTCGCCCATAAAGGCCAGCCAAGAATCCGTAAAGTTCACACCGGAAAAGTTATCGGTATAAATTCTGTATCTTAATTGAAATTCATCGATATGGTAGGTATCAAGCGCCGTAAGGTCAATATCGGGTTGTAAAGGAGTGGTATTGTCCATATACACTGTGCTGGTTATCGCCATGCTCTCTTGTTCGATTTGATGTAAATTATACACCCGCGCCGTAACGGTTATCATTCCTTCTTGCGGAATCTCTAAACAGTATTCGCCGTCGGGTGTAATAAAATCCGAAGTGTAAGACCACCCCGTATTGGAAGTCATAAAAAACTTTAGATAAGGATAATTACAAAGATAATCAATTTTTATCAATCTGCCCCATGTCTCTTCTGCAATATCCGCTTCGATACCGTCGGAAGTTTGAGAGGTAATAGATTGCACCTCAAAAATAAGGGCGTCGGCATGAGTGCGACTCCCCTCTAAGCTTCTGTTCGCCGCAAACACCGCCGTCAACGAGACAGCTAAGATAAATATTAAGATGATTACGGTTTTTTGGAGCTTCATTTGTTTCCTTTTTGCGGTTTCATTGTAACACAAGGTAAAAAACTTTTCAAGTCACTTTATATATATTTAAGGAAAGGTACAATTTTCCGTATTCTGCAATCACGAAATCAGTCAACTTGACACTTAAGAAACACATAGTATGTAATGACTAATCTTTCGGGAGGGAAACAAAAAAATATGAAAAGACTAATCGTACTTATCCTTGTTGCCGTATTATGTGTCGGCATTCTTGCAGGTTGCAATAAGAATACCGATAAAACGGTAATCAAGCTAAACGAAGTCACACACTCGGTATTCTATGCGCCGTTATATGTGGCAATCAATTCAGGTTATTTTGCCGAAGAAGGCATCGATATTGAATTAACCAACGGCGGCGGTTCGGACAAAACAATGACGGCAATCTTAAGCGGGAGTGCCGATATCGGTCTTTTGGGACCCGAAACAGCTGTTTATGTGTATTCTGGCGGCAGCACGAATCATCCTGTCGTCTTCGGACAACTTACCCAAAAAGACGGTTCGTTTTTGGTTGGACGCACCGCCAATGATAGCTTTACTTGGGCCTCTTTAGCAGGAAGCGAAATTATCGGCGGCCGCCCCGGTGGCATGCCCGCCATGTGTTTGGAATATGCTCTTTATAAAAATGAGCTTGTTGACGGAGAAGATGTAACCATCAATTACGATGTACAATTCGACCTTATTACGGCGGCGTTCGAAGGCGGAACAGGCGATTACTGCACCATGTTCGAACCCGGCGCATCCATTTACGAGACAGCGGGCAAAGGCGTAGTTTTAACCTCGGTGGGCGCCGAAGCGGGGAA
>JAQVTZ010000041.1:0-7819 GCA_028699795.1 Clostridia bacterium
ATGGGCAATTTTGATAAGAGAGGATAAAGAAATTTCTCCGGTCTTCTCGAACCGTCTGATCGAAGCATAACTAACGCCAGAACGCTTAGATAATTCTGTTTGTGAAACTTTTGCTTCTTTTCGTCTGGTTTTGAAACGCAACACAAGTTTGTCCGTAACGGATTGTTCGGTTGGGGTGTTTACAAATTCACTTATATCAAACTTATTATTCATATTAACAATATATTAGCACTTAATATTATTATTGTCAATATATTGATAATATATTAGCTATTTATTATAATAATGGTGACATGAGAGCATCCAAAATCTGAACGCAACGGCACTTTTTACTCAAAAATCCATTCGAAATTCCTAAAAGGCAGCGGTTCTCGATTTGTCTAAAAAATAGCGGATACATTTAATATCCGCTTTCATTTTCGACCAATCGTTAAACCAATTGCCTTTACTTATCGCAGTCAAAAGGTATACTTCATCCTTATTTGTTGTTTATCTTGCTACTCTTCCGCTACCGTCGCCGCTGGCAAGTTTAGTAACTTCGGCTACAGAAACAAGGTTAAAATCGCCTTCGATGGTGTGCTTTAGGCAAGAAGCGGCTGTTGCGAACTCGATTGCACCCTGCTTATCATAATTGGAGAGTCCGTAGATAAGCCCCGCGGCAAAGCTGTCGCCGCCGCCCACTCTGTCTATAATATGGATAAGATACTCTTTGGAGTCGTAAAAGTTTTTGCCGTCAAAAAGCATCGCCGCCCAGCGGTTATCGCTTGCAGACAGACTCCCCCGCAAAGTGATGGCAACCAGTTTGCATCCGAATTTTTGGACCAATTGTTTGGCAACCGATCTATGTCCCTCGGCGGATACTTCGCCTTTGGTAATATCGCCCTTCGCTTTAATACCGAAAACCTTTTCGCTGTCCTCTTCGTTGGCAATCAGCACATCGACATAGGGCATCAACTCGCTCATGACCGCGCCTGCTTTCTCGGTACTCCATAATGCTTTGCGGTAATTGAGGTCGCATGAGACGGTGATGCCTTTTTCTTTTGCCGCAATTAACGCAGCTTTGGTAATTTGCGCAAGGTTGTCAGAAAGCGCGGGTGTAATGCCCGTAAAATGGAACCATTTGGCGTCTTCCAATATGTATTCCCATTGGAAATCTTGCAGTTCTGCTTCAGCTACCGCCGCCCCCGCTCGGTCATAAATCACCTTGGAAGCGCGTTGGCTCGCGCCCTTTTCGAGGTAATAGATTCCTATCCTTTTGCCGCCGCGTACAATAAAACTTGTATCCACGCCATAGCGCCTAAGACTATTGACTGCCGCTTGTCCGATTTCATGCGCGGGGAGTTTGGTAACAAAACAGGCTTCTTCTCCGTACCCTGCAAGCGACACCGCAACATTGGCTTCGCCGCCGCCGAAGGTTGCGCCGTATTTTTCGGCCTGTACAAACCTGAAATAGCCTTCGGGCGCAAGTCTCAACATCAATTCTCCGAAAGTAACGATTTTCATACCCCTACATACTCCTTCGCTTCCTGTGACAGTTTGGTGATTTCGGCAAAATTACCCTCTTTAATGAGGTTATCCTTTACCATCCAGCTTCCGCCACAGGCAAAAACTTTGCTGAATACAAAATAATCTTTAATATTACCAGGTCCGATGCCTCCCGTGGGCACAAAACGAATATCCGGAAACGCCGCAGCAATCGCTCTTATGGCTTTTAGACCGCCGTAGCTTTCTGCAGGGAAAAACTTGACAATGTTAATGCCGTTATCGATTGCGGTAATAATTTCGGTGGGCGTTACGCACCCAGGTAAATATAGAATGTCATTTTCTTTGCAAACCTCGGTTACCGCTTGCGAGTATCCGGGACTCACGATAAATTTTGCCCCGCTTTTTATGGCTTTTTCTGCCTGTTGGGCATTGATGACGGTACCTGCGCCAATCAGCATATCTTTGCAGTTTTTGGCGGCAAGCGCGATGGCGTCCGCTCCGCAAGCCGTCCGAAAGGTGATTTCGGCAATCCCGATACCACCCTTTTTAAGCGCTTCCATTATAGGAAGCGTATCATCGAGACGATCTATCTTCACAACGGGGATAATCTTCTCTTTTGCAATATGATCAAGTATTTCTATCATAAATGCTCCGCTTTTTTAGAGTTTGTCTATAAACATTATAAACATTTTTTAGAAGCGGTGTCAATAAACGCACTCGGAAAAGACTCATTCTATAAGCTCCAGTGTTGTAATTCCTTTCTAAAACGCTTTCGTTGTTCCGTTTTCGTTATTTTGCTGTAAAAAAGGTTTTTGTTATTTCGGAAACAATATGGGAAGCCGTCGGAAAATACTCTTGCTCGTACTCGATAGGCGGCACAACCGTATCCGGCGCGGCGATGACAAGAGGAGCGCCTTTTAGACAATGGAAGCACCTCTCCGTCAGCCCCGAAGCGATAGATTCCGCCACAGAGCCGCTTTTGCAAGCGTATGAAACAATTGCTATCCTTCCCGTTTTCGTTATGGATTCCGCCGCTTTTTCATAACCAAAAGGCGATATGCTACGCGCGTCCAAAATCTCGGCGTCTATCCCAATTCTTTTTAGCTCTTCGGCGGCGTCTATTGCCGCATATAAGGCAGGTCCTATTGTAATAATCGTTATATCGGTACCTTTACGCTTGATATCAGGCACCCCAATAGGGATTTCATAATAATCTTCAGGCACTCCCTCTTTGTGGAAATATTCTGCCTCAACGTACAAGTTTTGACTTTCAAAAAACACAACCGGGTCACTTCCTAAAAGTGCGGTATTCATTAAACCCTTACAATCGTAAGGCGTTGCGGGATATACCACTTTTAGCCCCGGTATATGCGATACCGGCGCTGTCCAATCTTGAGAGTGCTGCGTTCCGTATTTTGTTCCTACCGAAACTCGCAAAACGACAGGCATCTTAAGTTTGCCTGCGCTCATCGCTTGCCATTTTGCCAATTGGTTGAAGATTTCGTCGCCTGCTCTTGCCATAAAGTCGGCGAACATGATTTCAATAACCGCGCGACCTCCGCACATCGCATAACCTACCGCGCCGGACACAATCGCGGCTTCGGATATGGGCGCGTTAAACAGTTTGCGATATGGCAGAGTTTCGGTCAGTCCTTTATATACCGAACAGACACCGCCCCAGTCCCGCACATCTTCTCCGTATGAAATCATGGTTTTGTCTTCGTAAAACTTGGTAAAAACAGCTTCAAAAATAGCATCGTTTACGCTATATGCCGAGCCGTCTACGATTTTTTTTCCGTTTGCGTCTAACCCGAAACGCTTTTTTGCCAAAATTTCCCGATAGCGGGAATTATTTTCTTTGGGAGGCAAATCATCTTCCTTTCTTTTTTCAATGTTACTATTGGAGTAAGTTACCGATTTTAGATAGTCTTTCACTTGTTCGCAAGGCCAATAAGGCGCTTCCAGCGCGAGCTTACATAACTTCTGGATTTTTTCTGTTACTTCGTCATGTGTGGTACGGAAAAAGTTTTCATCTGCAATTCCACTTTCTATAAGGTCTTTGCGATACAACAATAAAGGGTCGTGTTTGCGCCATGCGTCAATCTCTTCCTTTTCGCGGTACTGCATCTTGTCAGATTGGGAATGTCCCTTAATACGGTATGTCACCACATCCAACAAAGCGGGCCCTTCGCCTTTTAACAAGCGCTCTCTTTGACGAAGCGTCGCATCGTAAACCGCAAGCGGATTGTTGCCGTTAATTCGTTCGGCGTGCAATTGTGTGGGCGAGATTCCCGCGCCAACTCTTGCAGGACTACCGAAAGCCATTGTTTCGCCGTCGGTCTGTCCGCCCATACCATAACCGTTGTCTATAATATTGAATAAAACAGGCAATCCGCCCTTGTCTTCCCAAAGTTCTCGGTATTGGTCCATTGCCGCAAAATTCATTGCTTCGTACACAACGCCGCACCCCAGCGCGCCATCTCCGATATTCGCGATTGCGATGCTGTTTTCTCTATTGATCTTTTTAAATAGCGCAGCACCTGTGGCAATCGGCGCGGACGCCCCTACAATCGCATTATTGGGATAAACGCCGAAGGGCGCAAAAAACACATGCATCGAACCGCCGAAGCCCTTTTGAAACCCCGTTGCTTTGGCAAAAATTTCGCTGAAAGCGCCGTACAACAAGAAGTCTTCCGCAAGCTCTTTCACGCTGTCGAAACTCTGCTCTGTCAATCCTCCGCAAACCGCAGGTTCACTCTCCATAATGCGTATCAACTCGTCATCGTCCGTTTCTTCTATAAAACAGAATCCCTTCGCGATCAATTCGCCGTGACTTCTGTGAGAGCCGAAAATAAAATCACTCTTGCCCAGCGCATAAGCCTGTCCGACTGCCGCCGCTTCTTCGCCGATGCAAAGATGTACGGGACCGTTGTAAGTATGCGTCAGCCCTTGATAACTCCCCTTTTCTTTGATGTCGGCAAGAGCCGTTTCGAATTCCCGAATAATTGCCATCGTTCTATAGATATTCATTAAACGACCGCATCCCAGCCGCTTTCGCTCATCTTTTGCCGTGCGAATATATGCGTTTACAGGGATGTTTTTGAAAACGATTTTGTCTCTTTGCAGCAAGATTGCAGGGTTGATAAATTGACTTTTGGGCATCCATTGCCTCCGCTAAGATTGGAAGAATTTGTCTTATTATATATAGTATAGACACAAAAGTCAATTACCTTCACAAGAAGTATCCCCACGCTTTTATTCGACAATACAAAAAAAGGGGGCGCTTTTTAGGCCGCCCCCATTTTTCGCCTTACGATAGGCTTATAAGAGGATACATAATACTCCACCGCGATTTTCATTGACGATTCTCGTAATCGTCTTCTTTAGTTTCTTTTGCGCATCCTTGGGCATGTTGGCAATCTTATTGCCGATATCGTCGCACATCAGCATATTGAGCGGCTTTCCGAACATATTGGTATTCCATATGCTTTGCTTGTTGTTTTCAAACTCCGATAACATCGTTTTCAGCAGTTCTTCGCTTTGCTGTTCACTGCCTATTACAGGGCTGATTTCGGCGTCCACATCGACTCTGACAAGATGCAACGATGGCGCAGACGCTTTCAGCTTAACCCCAAAGAGGGAACCTTTACGAACAATTTCGGGCTCCTCAAGTTGGATTTCTTCCATAGTAGGTATCACGACACCGTATCCCGTTTCTTTCACTTCTTGCATTGCTACGCGTATCTTTTCGTAATCTCTGTACGCTCTGGATGCTTTTACGACATAACTCATCAGCTTATAATCGTCATCGATATCGGTATTGCATTCGTTTGCAAGCACTTTATAAAATACGCCGTCCCTTGCCTTGTAATTCAACAAAATGGTGCCCTTGGCGCTGTCTACTTCGATATCGGGATTATCTTCGATAATTTCGCTGTCTGCGAACAATCCGCTAAGATTGTCATAGTCTCTCATGCGTGAATACCTGTTGGCATCCTCTAGAAGTTTAGAAATAATATCGGAAATGATTTTGTGGTCTCTACCAAGCGCGCGCATCCATTTGGGGAGATTGATGTCTATCGCCTTAATCGGGAATTCCATCAATATTTTTAGCATGACTTCGGTTAACTCGTCTTTGCCCGCTTGCATCACATCAAGCGGTACAACAGGCACGCCATAACGCTCGAAGAGGCTTTCGCCTAGCTTTACGGTATCCGCAGCCTGCGGTGTGCGGCTGTTTAGCACAACGATAAAAGGTTTCCCAATCGTTTTCAGCTCTTTTACGACTCGTTCTTCGGCCTCTAAGTACTTGGCGCGGTTGATATCGGTAATCGTGCCGTCCGTCGTTACCACAATACCTATTGTAGAATGCTCTTTGATAACTTTGTCTGTCCCCATTTCAGCGGCCTGTTGGAAAGGCATATCCGTTTCGGACCAAGGTGTGCGAACAAGGCGCGGTTTGTCGCCTTCGATATGCCCCAGCGCCCCCTCTACCAAATAGCCTACGCAATCTATCAATCTGATGTTTGCAAAGGTGTTGCCCATCTTTAACCTTATGGCTTCATTCGGCACGAATTTGGGCTCTGTCGTCATAATCGTTTTGCCGTCTGCCGATTGGGGCAATTCGTCTATCGTGCGCGCTTTTTTCCCTTCGTCGTCAATGCGCTCCAGCACAAGTGATTCCATAAATCTTTTAATAAAAGTAGATTTACCCGTCCTCACGGGTCCGACAACGCCGATGTAGATGTCGCCTCCCGTTCGGAGTGCGATATCGTTATATATATCGAAATTCATAATTCGCCTCCATAGCAATTTGTACTAAATTGTATGCTTAAATTAGCCGCCTTATTACAGAATTTGTTGTCATTGCACTTTGTATTTAAAGGGGCACAGCTTATTAGGCGATAAAAAAAAGCTGTCTCACCATAACTCGGTGAGACAGCGTACTTTTATTAAAAAGTTTTATCTACAGCGTTTCGAGATAGGCAATCTTTGCCGCACAACAGAACACGCGCATGGCGGTTTCGAGTTCGGCAATGGGGGGAAGGGAAGGCGCGATACGGAGATTGCTGTCGTTGGGGTCTTTTTTATAGGGGAAAGTCGCGCCTGCCGGGGTAAAAATGACCCCCGCATCTTTGGCAAGCTCCACCGTTCTTTTGGCGGTTCCTTTGGGAAGGTCTACCGAAACGAAATACCCGCCGCGCGGCTCTTGCCAGTTGGCAATACCCGTTAATTCTTCGGCAAGGATGTTCATCACCGTTGCGAATTTGGGGGTCAGAATCTTTTGGTGCTTTTTCATCAATTCATAGACGCCCTCCGCATCCTTAAAAAACAGCGCGTGGGCGTACTGCGAAAGTTTGTCGGGACCTATCGTCTGATAAGTCATTTTGCTTTTGATGTCATCTATGTTTTTCTTGCTGGAAGCAACAAAAGCGATCCCCGAGCCTGCAAAAGTTATTTTGGAAGTGGAGCCGAACATATAAACGATATCGGGATTGCCCGCTTTTTTGGCCTCCGCGAGGATATCCGTGAGCGTGTCGCCCTCTTCGGTAACCGCATGCACCATATATGCGTTATCCCAATAGATACGAAAATCAGGGGCGGCAGGCTTTAGGGCGGCTAACGCTTTAACAACTTTTTCGCTGTACACTAAGCCTTGCGGATTAGAATACTTTGGCACACACCACATTCCCTTTACCGCGGGGTCTTTGATAAGCTCTTGGATGACAGCGATATCCGGCCCTTCCGAAGTCATGGGCACATTCAGCATTTCTACACCCATCACCTCGGTAACGCCAAAGTGCCTGTCATAACCCGGTACGGGACACAGCCATTTAATTTTTTCTTGCTTATGGAAAGGTACGCCGCCCGCAACACCGAATTGCATTCCTCTTTGGAGGGTGTCATACATGAGATTTAAGCTGGAGTTGCCCGCTACGATTATTTCATCGTCCGTCACATCGATTAGCTCGCAAAAAATAGCTTTTATTTCTGGTACTCCTGCCAGAATACCATAATTGCGATAATCCATGTTATTTACATTCAGATTGCTTTTTGAGGTCAGCACATCCATCAGTCCCATGGATAAATCCAACTGTTCTTTACAGGGTTTCCCTCTGGACATGTCCAGTTTGAGGCCCCTATCTTTAAAATCGGCAAGCCTCTCTCTTTCTTTTGTTAGCAACATTTTTTGTTCGTTATTCATAAGTACCTCTTTTCTTTTTCCGACCAGTCGAAAACAAACGGCATTTATGTGTTTGTTTTGTCGGACTCAATCGGTATCGATATCGCTACAATTATATATTTATCCTTATTTGTAATTTGTACATTGTAA
>JAQVTZ010000041.1:7919-11613 GCA_028699795.1 Clostridia bacterium
TTATCCTTATTTGTAATTTGTACATTGTAATTTGTAATTTCTTACTTTTCCTCTCTCGCGTTCAGCCTTATCCGTATCGGTGTACCCGAAAAATCGAACGCTTTGCGCAAACAGTTTTCCAGATACCGTCTATACGAAAAATGCATAATAGTAGGATCGTTCACAAACAGCACAAAGGTAGGCGGACAATTGGCAACCTGTTTGGAATACGATATTTTCAGCTTTTTTCCGAATCGGTTGGGTGGCTCGTTAACGGCGATTGCATCGCCTATCACATCGTTGAGAATTCCCGTTTGTATCATGCGGCTGGCGTTTGCATGTACTTCTTCGGCGGCATCCAGTACTTTTTCCACTCTTTTGCCGGTAAGCGCGCTGATATATAGCGGCTTAAAGTAATCCATAAACTTTAGTTCCGCTTTTAACTTGTTATTAAAAAGATTGATTGTGTTGGTATTTTTTTCGATGAGATCCCACTTGTTCATCACAATTACGGAGGGTTTGCCGGCATCGTGGGCAAGGCCGCAAATCTTGACATCCTGCTCGGTCATACCTTCGGCGCTGTCTATGACGATAAGCACAACATCCGCGCGCCTTATCGCGCCGATACTGCGAATCACGCTATAATATTCGATATCCTCGTCTACCTTGCTCTTTTTGCGGATGCCCGCCGTATCGATGATGGTATAATTCTTATCCCCTATGCGGAAGGGCGTATCGATCGCATCGCGTGTGGTACCCGCAATATCCGTTACAATCACCCTATCCACACCCAAAATCTTGTTGACAAGAGAGGATTTGCCCGAGTTTGGTTTGCCTGCAACCGCTATCTTCAGGTTTTCGTTTTTTTCTTCTTGTGGCACCTTATCAAAATGCGAAACAATGCTGTCCAAAAGGTCGCCAAGGCCCATACTTTGCTCGGACGATACCGCCACGGGGTCACCAAGTCCTAACGCATAGAATTCATATTTGACAGATTCATCTCTTCCGTCTACTTTGTTTACCACGCATATCACGGGCTTTGCCGTTTTGCGAAGAAAGGAAGCTACTTCATGATCATCCGATGTAATGCCCGTCTTGCCGTCTACAAAAAACAAAATGACATCCGCGGTATCAATAGCGGCATCCGCTTGTTTGCGGATTTGCTTCCACATCATGTCTTCGCTGTTTACCTCTATACCGCCTGTATCGATTAGCGTAAAAGTATGGCCGCACCACTCGACATCGGCATAAAGCCTGTCACGGGTGACACCGGGAGTATTCTTCACTATACTAAGGCGCTTGCCGGTTACCTTATTAAAAAAGGTCGATTTGCCCACATTGGGGCGTCCAACAATTGCGACCATTGGTGTTACCATGTTATCCTCCTGAGGTTGTCCTCATAATATGCGGCTTGATTACTCTCCATAAACGATTGTATCCACCAGACATTCTCCGTCTACCGCGGAAAGAAGCACTTTGTGATTAAGCTCGCGCTCCAACTCTTCTAAGGATACACCGTCCAAAAAGACGGTGTCAAACTCTTTGAGCATTACCGAAGGAATGATAATATGATCGGTATCTTTAAAGTTAATTCCTTTCAGTTGTTTTATAATATCTGTCGCCGTTACCAGCCCGCTTACAGTGACGGTATGCCCAAAAAAATCGTTTTTTACAGGATAAATGTCTACTTTAAGCTTACGCCATTTCGCTTTCAATAAAACGGCGGCACGCTCCAGCGCATATACCCCTGCTTCTCCCGTAATAAAAGCAATTCGCTTGTTAAGTTTTGCGGGCGCGTACTCCAACGCTTCTTCGATTTCTTTTAAAAGTTTCGCGACGAGTCCTACCCCGTTTTCAATTTGGTCGAAGTTGCCGTACTCTTCGTACTCCTTTACATCGCGACCAGCTTGCAGATACATTTCATCCGAGCAATAGCACGCGAATTCGTGCCGATTACGAAAGTCTTCTACCGTATCGATTGCCGCACCGGCTTGCTCTTTGGTAAGAAGTTGTAGAGGCGTGAGACCCTCTCGGTGTACGGTAAGCCCTACGGGAACCACCGCAAGGCTTGCGATATTTGAGCCCAAAGAGGAAAGGTCTTTGATCGTTTTTTGTAACACGGGCCCGTCGTTGATGCCCGCGCAAAGCACGACTTGCGTATGAATTTTTATATCCGCTTCGGTTAGTCTTTTAAGAAGTACCATAACCGGCAAAGTGTCGCTTGTCCCCATTAGGTTTTGGCGTACGGTTTCGTCTGTTGCATGTACCGAAAAGTACAACGGAGACAGTTTGTATTCCGTTATTCTTATTATATCCTTTTCGGTAAGATTAGTACCCGTAATAAAACATCCGCAAGTAAAAGACAACCTGTAATCGTCATCCTTGACATACAGTGTATCACGCATCCCTTTGGGAAGCTGGTCTATAAAACAAAACTTGCATTGATTGCGACAACAACGGGGTTTCAGCTCTACGGAAGCATCGAATTCGAGACCGATTATGTCGAAATCGCTGTCTTTTTTGATTAGAACTTCCCGTGTAACGCCTTTTTTATCTTTGACGGTAAGAGAGCATTCCGATTGCCCTTCGGCGTAAGCATAATCCAAAAGGTCGCAAAACTTTTTACCGTTTATTGCTGTTACTTCTTCGCCTTTTTTTATGCCCGCCGCTTTCGCAAGACCGCCATATTCTACTTTTACGATTTTCGCCAAAAACACTCTCCCAATTTTTTAAAATTATACCATAAAAGCATATGATATACAAATAGATTGAAGCAGGTTATAGATTGGAGCAAGTTAAAAAATTACAAACTACAATGTAGAAATTACAAATAAAAATATGGATTCCTTATACAAATATATATTCATGAGCGGGGCGAATACCGATTCTAGAGCGGCAAGAAGCTTTTTTTATCTCTTAAGACAGAATTCGACAATATTTGAATGTTTGCCTTGTCGTATACGGGATATAATTCCCGTATGGCAAAGAGTATTTTTCATAAAAAAGACAAAAAAGAAGATGTGATCCCTCTCGAGAGGTTGCAAGCTGAGAGGATAGAAGAACTGAAGCGCGAAAACAACGCGCTTTCGATCGAGCTTGCAAAGTACCGTGCGCGCGAGTCCGAAATTACCGAAGCTCTCGGGTTTGCCAAAAACAAGGCGCGCGAATTAGAGCAGGAAGCGAAAGCAAGATATGCTTTAGAGTGCGAGCGGTTGGAGACCTACCGCGCCAAATGGACGGGCGCCGTACAAAATCTCGAAAAGGCGGAAAGCTTGGGCGAACAGGTAATCAAAACCGAAAAGTATTTGCGGCAATGCGCCAAAGAGCTGAAAGAAATAATCGAAAAAGATATCCCTTTAGACAGTTCTCCACAAGAAGATTTTTTCAAGGAAACCGCCCGCCTGAATTTCGGGGGAGGCGGTGGCGACAATTTGGATATCATGGAGGCTGTCGATGCGGACGACGATTCTAACAGAATCAGCGACGAAGAATTGGAACAACTTGTAAGACAACTCCTCGATAGCACGGCATAACATTCCCGACCAGTCGTAAAATGGCGGCTTAATACTTTGGGCGCCATTCCTCGCCTATGACGCTTTTGCCTATTCTTTGTCGCAAAAGCGTACAGATTTGTTTTTGTTATATAGAAACAAATCTTACGGCTCGGCGTCGGACTCTTAAGGGTTTGCTATCGCTCTAGAATTATAACATTATT